>JAZBNU010000517.1:0-9078 GCA_036350815.1 Desulfopila sp. | reverse complement strand
TGCGAACCGCTTCTTCTCTTTGTCGATGCCGAGTTTCAACAGAATCTGCAGGGAAGAAGCGAACAGCTCCCCAGTGTAATATCCCGTTTTAACTTAAAAGAAGATCAGGGCACGTTCACTTCTTTCAAAGAGCTGCAGAAAGGAGGCACGCCGGTTGCTCCAGCAGATGTGGAGAGTACGGACGGCTTTGTCATCATTCACACTGCCGCTGTTGCCGGTCGGCCACGTGGTGCGCTGCTCAGCCATGAAAACGTGCTGCTGGCCAATTTCCATTTCAGTTATTATCTCAAGCTTACGGAAGAAGACGTACACCTCAATCTGTTGCCGCTTTTTCATGTCGGCGGGTTGTTTCTCGCCACCAGCACCTTTCATGCCGGCGGGACCAATGTCAATGTCAGCAAGTTTGACGCTGCTGTGGCGGCACGCTTGATTGAAGAGAAGGGAGTTACCCTGTTCTTTGATTTTCCTCCTATCCTTGACTCCATTTTGAATGCCGCCGCAGAAGAAGGAAGGGATCTCAGCACGCTGAGTAATGTTGTCGGACTGGGAACACCCGAAGTAATAGAGCGATTCCAGTCCGTCAGCGGCGGCAGTTACCATGTCATGTACGGCCAGACGGAAACATCCTGCCTTGCCACAATCGGCAGATACGACGACCGGCCCGGTTCTGCAGGAAAAGCCATTATGCTGGCTGATGTGCAGTTGGTTGACGAATACGACCGGGTTGTCGCCCCGGGTGAGGTGGGAGAGATCACTCTGCGAGGCCCCATGGTTTTTCTGGGGTATTGGGGGTTGCCGCAGGATAACGACTACACCTTTCGTGAGGGGCGTCATCATACCGGTGATCTGGGCCGCTTTGACAGTGAAGGTTTTCTCTTCTATGCCGGCCGGAAAGCGGAGAAAGAACTGATCAAACCCGGTGGCGAAAATGTCTATCCTGCAGAAGTAGAAAAGGTCATCCTGCTCCATCCGGCGGTGGAACAAACCGTTGTCATTGGTGTGCCGGATCCGAAGTGGAAGGAGGGGATCAAGGCAGTTTGTCAGCTGAAAGAAAATGAACACCTCGACGCTGCCGAACTCATCGCCTTTGTGGGGGATCGTATCGCACGCTTCAAGAAGCCACAATATGTTGAATTTGTTAAATATATACCTTTGAAGGCGGACGGTGCTATAGACCGGCAGAAGGTCAAAGAGCTTTATGGCAAAGCGTAGCAGGAACTCCCCGCTATTTCAGGATACTCTTGCTTCTTCCTTCAGCGGCTATTGAAAAAAAGCTCCTGCGCGTAGCGGCGCTCAACCTTTATATTCTTTAGGATGCCCTCTTCAGCACTCCTGCCACTGGGGAACTCTTTTTTCAAAGAATGCCGCTACTCCCTCTTTGGCGTCATTGGTGGTGCAGAGTCTTGCAAAAGCGTCATTCATAAAATCAAATTGCTGCAGATATCCCATATCTTCTGATCCGTAAAAGGCCTTTTTGGCAATCTGTACGGCAATGGGGCTCTTCTTTGCCAATGTTACTGCCCATGCCTGTGCCTCTTCTTCAAGGCTTTCCTTGGGAACTATCCGGTTAATCAAGCCCAGGGCCATTGCTTCAGGAGCCTTTATGAGATCGCCGTAGAGCAGCAGCTCCAGTGCTTTTTTGCGGCCGACAACTCGTGCTACCGGAATAACCGGCCCGACGCAGTTGAGTCCGACGTTTATGGCCGTAAGGCCCATTTTTGTGGTATCGGCTGCAATGGTGAGATCGGCGGAAACAGCAAGCCCCATGCCGTTGGCGGCTGCTACGCCTTGAACCTGGGCGATTACCGGTTTGCTCAACCGGGATATGGCGATAAGGGGCTGTTCCATATGCTCGATCCAGGCACGGTACTGCAAAGCGGTTTTGCCGGCGAGCTCATTGACGTCAATTCCGGCACAGAAGGCCTTTCCCGCTCCTTTAAGAAGTATGACCCTGACCTTTGGATCATCATCAAGCTCCATAAGAGCACGACGCAGCTCCTCAGCCATGGGAGATGTGAAAGTGTTGAGATGCTCCGGCCTGTTCAGCGTGATTGACCCGATGTAGTGGTCATCAACTGCAACAATGATATTTGCATAGCTCATGAGTGTTCTCCTCTGTTTTTTAATCGGTGCGGTCTAAATGTGACCCTGTTGCTGCGATGGATCTTCACGGAACTCGTTCGGTTAGGAGTTATCGTTGCAAAGTCTTGCGTATTGCAACGATGATGGGTATCCGGCCGACCCCGTCAAAATCCGACCAAGCGCTCGGTCGTGTTCCTGTATCATGACGCACATATGGATCTTTGTCACCCTTTTTTTATCGAATTGCCGTCAATGCATGAAGTGAAAAAAGGAAAGCGACACGTGATAAAGGCATTACTACCGGAGTAATCAGCTGCTCTAAACGTTAGACGGCAAACTTGACTTGCGAAATATACCGAAATAGCATATGTAAAAGAGTGGAATGCGGGAGCTTGGTTCAGCCGGGCTGAGAGGGGTTGTATTTGTAACCCGACCGTTTAACCTGATCCGGATAATGCCGGCGGAGGGACCAGAAGACTGCTCAATCGTCTCCCATCCCGGAGGCGATTTTTTTTTACCGCCTCCCCCGCAAAGTATCTCTTCCCAACTAAAATAAGAGGTGTCCCATGTTGCAAAAATATCTATTGCCGGTAACGGTGCTCTGTTCTCTTTTCTTTTTTACCGGCACTGCGCCGGCCGAAAAAACCATTACCCTGATGTCCCATGACAGCTTTAATGCCTCGAAGGAGGTCATTGCCGAATTTGAAGAAGCAAACGACGTCAAGGTCCGTTTTCTTAAGTCGGGACAAGCTGGAGCAGCTCTGGTGCAGGCCATTCTCTCCAAGGGAAACCCCCTTGCTGATGTTTTTTTCGGCGTCGATAACACCTATCTTTCCCGAGCTCTGGCTGCTGATATCTTTCTCCCCTATGCCTCACCGCTGCTGAACGAAATTCACCAGGAATTAAGGCTTGATCCGGAGAATCGTCTTCTCCCGGTGGATTTTGGCGATGTCTGCCTCAATTATGATAAGGAGTGGTTCAGTAAAAAAGGTCTTGCACCACCCAATGACCTGGCCGATCTGATAAAACCAGAATATCGTGGTCTCACGGTTGTGCAGAATCCAGCCACCTCTTCACCGGGAATGGCGTTTCTGCTGGCCACCATCGGCAGGTTTGGCGTCGATGGATATCTTGATTTCTGGAAAGCACTTCGGGCCAACAACGTTTTGGTGACAAGCGGCTGGAAAGACGCCTATTTTGGCCATTTCAGCGCCGCTTCAAAAGGTGATCGGCCCATCGTCGTCAGCTATGCCTCCAGCCCACCGGCAGCAGTTTTTTATGCCGAGTCGCCTCTTGACGAGGCCCCAACCGCTGCGGTAGTTGATGATGATACCGCTTTTCGCCAGATAGAGTTTATCGGTATTCTCAAAGGAACTGAAAAAATCGAACTGGCCCGGAACCTCATTGACTTCATGCTGAGTAAACGATTTCAGGAGGACATCCCTCTGCAGATGTTTGTCTTTCCTGCCAACTCCACAGCCAGCTTGCCTGATGTCTTCATCCGTCATAGTGTGATTGCGGAAAATCCGGTAAAGGTCAGCCCAGAGGCCATAGAAGCTAACCGGGATAAATGGCTTGAGGAGTGGACCACTGCTGTTCTGCGCTGAATCATGATGCCATTGAACAGGAAAAGGAGGTTACCCTGATGAGCCGGCCGAGATCTTTGTATCGCTGGTTGCCGTTCTCTCTGCCCTTTCTTTTCCTGGTCCTGTTTTATTTTTACCCTCTGTTTGGTATTGTTCGGCAGAGTTTTCTCCCTGATGGTATTTGGGATCCGGAACGGCTGAGCAATCTGCTGGGATCGCCCGTATATGGCAGGATTCTTTGGTTCACAACCTGGCAGGCGGCCTTGTCAACCTTCCTGACGTTGCTGCTGGCTCTGCCTGGGGCCTACATTTTTGCCCGCTACCGGTTTTTCGGCAAGAATCTTTTTCAGGCCCTGCTTACGGTACCTTTTGTTCTTCCTACTGTAGTCACCGCTGCGGCCTTCAGGGCGTTGCTCGGCCCCAACGGTCTCCTCAACTCCTGGCTGGTTTCAGCGTTTGATCTGAGCGGGCCGGTGATCAGGATTGATCAAACAGTGACCTTTTTTCTGCTCGCCCACATCTTCTACAACTATGCGCTGGTGCTGCGCATCGTGGGAGGGTATTGGGCCGGACTTGAACCGGATCTGCGTGCGGCGGCAGCCATGCTCGGCGCTTCGCCCTGGCAGACCTTCCGTAAAATCACCCTGCCCCTTTTGATGCCCGCAGTCGGCTCGGCTGCTCTGCTGGTGTTTATCTTCTGCTTCACCAGTTTCGGAGTGGTCCTGATTCTCGGCGGACCCAGTCATGCAACCATTGAGGTGGAGATTTATCGTCAGGCAGTACAGCTTTTCAACCTGCCCATGGCGGCGGCCTTGTCGCTTATTCAGATCGGTGTCAACTTCCTTCTTATGTGGCTTCATGCCAGGCTGTCCGCAAAGTCCAGGGTGCCGTTCTACAGTGATGCAGATGCAGGGGTGCCGGAAGAGGTGAACAGCCCGAAGAAACGTCTCTTTATTACTGCTAATCTGCTCCTTATGGGGGTACTTCTTCTCGCACCCCTGTTGGCGCTGGTGGTGCGTTCCGTCATAGGAACAGACGGTCTTACTCTCAGCTATTACCGGGCATTGTTCAGTGCCGGGTCCGATTCGATATTCTTTGTCGAACCTGTTGCTGCAGTTATCAACAGCGTTGGCTTTGCGCTGGCAGCCATGACTGCAGCCGTTATCCTGGGTACTGGTGCAGCGACATTCCTTGCTTCATCGGGGCATAAATCGTCGTCCTGGTGGGATGCTCTGCTGATGCTGCCTCTGGCAACCTCAGCGGTTACCCTGGGTTTTGGCTATATAATCACCTTGAACAGGCCTCCGCTGAACCTGCGTGACTCCCTGTTTATAGTGGTTATTGCCCATACTCTGGTGGCCTTCCCCTTTGTGGTGCGCTGTATTCTCCCGACGCTGAGGCATATTCCGCAAAGCCTGCGAGAAGCCGCCGCTCTTCTTGGTGCATCGCCCCGGCGGATCTGGCTTCGGATCGACCTGCCGATCATCAGTCGGGCGATTCTGGTGGGGGCTGTCTTCGCCTTTTCCATCAGTATGGGGGAATTTGGAGCATCTGCTTTCGTCACCCGGCCGCATATGCCCACCATGCCGGTGGCGATTTTTCGCTTCCTCGGTCAGCCAGGCGAAATGAATTACGGCCAGGCAATGGCCATGAGCACAATTCTGATGCTGGTGACCTGCTCCGGTTTCTGGCTGCTCGGCAGGCTGAACATGTGGTATGATGTCCCAAAACCTCCTGTCCCGATGCCAACAGCAGGGCCAACGACAAAGCCAACTACAGGGAAGCCATGAAAACAGCGCCAATCCTTGAGATAAACAGTCTTTCCAACAGCTATCAGGGAGCACTGCTGCTCGATAATATCAGTTTCAGCCTTAGCAAGGGAGAAATACTCTGCCTCCTGGGTCCTTCCGGTTCCGGGAAGACCACATTGCTTCGCCTGGTTGCAGGCCTGGAAAAGGAATATGAGGGCACAATCATCTTTGCCGGACGGGATGTTCGCGGCATTCCTCCTCATCAACGCAATTTTGGCATGATGTTTCAGGAATATGCTCTTTTCCCTCACCGGAATGTGCACCAGAATATCACTTTCGGCCTGGAGATGCAGGGCTATTCATCTGAACTGCTGGCTGAGAGGCTTCAAACCGTCCTGGATCTGGTCGGTCTGAAGGATCTCACCCAGCGCCGCATTGATGAGTTGTCGGGCGGCGAGCGACAGCGGGTAGCACTGGCCAGGAGTCTTGCTCCGGAACCGCACCTCCTTCTTCTGGATGAACCTCTCGGCTCGCTGGATCGCACCCTTCGCGACCGCTTGACGGCAGAAATACGTGCCATTTTGAAAAAGAGAAACATGACGACGATCTTTGTCACCCATGACCAGGCCGAGGCCTTCAGCATTGCCGACAAAGTCGCCGTACTTCATGCCGGCAGACTGCAGCAGCTTGATAGCCCTGAAAGTCTCTATCGTCGGCCGCTTAACAAAACAGTTGCCGGTTTTCTCGGATTCACCAATCTGGTCAGCGGCAACTTGGAGGCGGATGGCACTTTCCTGTCGCCCCTGGGCAGCCTGCAGATTGAGAATGCAGAGGGAAAAATACCCAGGCAGGCCACTCTGCTGCTTCGCCCGGAAGGCGCGGTACTCTGCCGGGAAAAGGTGCGGGGTGGTTTTCCGGTAATTGCCGCAAAGATCATGGACCGGGTTTTCCAGGGCAGCACATATCGGGTAACCCTGCAGGTTGGAACAGTTTCTCTGATATTCGATCTGCCCATCGATCCATCACCTCCCCCGAATGGAGAGATTGCCCATCTGCTCCTTAACCCTGCCGCGCTAGTTCTGCTGCAAGAATAAGAATGTCATCGAGGGTCAAGAAGTTTGGGGGGTGACTATAGCAGCATTTCCCCTTGTTCTTGCATTACTCCGCAAACATCCTCTCACGTACATATTTCATCAAAAAATTCTGTTAAATTTAATTATCATGAATGTTTTCATACTATTAAATATTCAGGAAGAAATGGAGTTTTCGCTAAAGTACTGATTCATTGCAGTTTCTTTTCTGTTGTTCGAAAGAGGGCATTATCCAAGTCATCATCTTCCAGAGACAGCATCACAGACAGAGACCAGGCAGCACTAACCTGGACATTGGGTATTGAAGCTGGTAGGTTGTCAGCTTCGGTTATCAGAAAGTTGCCTCTTACTTCCATCATCTTAGTCAACAGTTCCAGTGAAAAAACTGATCCTCTTCATTATTGTCCTCGCTGCCATATTTTTACTCAGAGACCAGCTCAACCCATACTGGATAAAGTTCCACACCCAGGTTGATGCAGATGATCCAATAGGCTGGCTGGTGGAGCGGAGAGACACTCTTTACCGTGATCTGCCGGAAATGAATTTTGACACGGCAATAGCCTCACTCATGCATTTTGAAGCAAAAATTAAAGAGAGCCTTTTTGGTATCGACGAGACGGCTGCGGACGAGGAGCAGCGGAGAAGCTACCATCGGAACCTTATCTGCGAGCTTGCAGTGGTGTATAAAAAGCTGGCAATGGCCCATATGGGTAAAGGGGAGGATGAGCTCTATGTAGCATATATGCAGAAATCCCGCGATGAGCTGGCTGAATGTGCTCATTTCAGGGAGCCTTGAGTTTCTTTCGCCAATGTCTGAACTGATCATTTGACGGGTCGCTGCAGCCCGGACGGCTGCAGCGAAGCCCCCTACTTAAGGGTTTATGGCGTCCCGATGAAATGAGCAGCTCCTTCCGGCCTGAGCCGGGTGATGCTGAGTTTCGGGGGGAGTCAGAAGTTCTACTCAAATGCCATGCTGGTTTTCCACTCTTTCCAGACGTTGCCGACGAGGTCGATGCCTGGTTTAAGGGTTTTCTTGCCTGGACGCCAGCCGGAGGGTGTCGCTTCTGCACCTTCGCTGGCACGTACCAGCTGGAAGGCCTGGACCTGGCGGATTGTTTCACTGACATTGCGGCCAACGGGCGGGGTCAGCACTTCAAAGCCCTGGACATTGCCGTCGGGGTCGATGATGAATCTGCCGCGAGCCTCAACACCGGCGTCTTCGTCAAAGACGCCATACGCCTTGCCGACCTTGCCTCCTGCATCGGAAAGCATGGCGAAGGGAACGCCGCCATCCACCATTTTGCTCAGCTCATCCTGATCCCACATTTTATGCACAAACATGGAATCAATGGACATGGAGAGAACCTCGATTCCCAGCTTCTGCATTTCCGGGTATTTTTCAGCGACCGCTGAAATTTCGGTTGCTCAGACAAAGGTGAAATCACCCGGATAAAAACAGAGAAGGACCCATTTTCCAAGATAATCGGAAAGCTTGATGTTGACAAATTTACCCTGCTGATATCCCGGCGCAACAAAATCCGGCGCCTTTCGACCGACCATTATCATCTGACGCTCCTCCCTGGCTGTTTCTTGAGTTTCTTGTGATTCTACTGGTTCTTCACCTACCGGTCCGCCAGTTGGGCGGGCACATCCGGCAGTAGCTTCTTCCGCCATAGTTACCTCCTTCTTCAGGTATGCGACAATGTCGTATTTTGGGCATATGCCCGTTTGGCGACAGGGCACAACTGTCCCTGCCGTGTCTGTCTGTGCAGCACAATTTTCATCTTTCCAATCCTTCCTTACAGGATATCTTTCTTTTGCACATATTTCCAGAACAATAGACCATCCCACAGCGACTTTCACTCGTGGAATGTCTGAGAGTATTGGGACTTGACAACTGGTATGATGAGTAGTACAAGATAGCCGTTTTCGTGAAACTACTGGTACAGGCTGTACCACCATGCCAAATTGTACGGGATAGAGGGTAAGTCATTGCCGATAATACAGAAAACTTCAACGGTTGAGGCGGTGGTCAATCTGTTGACCAGTCGGATTCATACCGGGATCTACCCTCCTGGGTCGAAACTGCCGAGCGAGCGGTGTTTGCAGATGGAATTCGGGGTAGGCAGGCTGGCACTGCGGGAAGCACTGAGCAGATTGAATGCCATGGGGATCATTGCCACAGCTCATGGGCGAGGTACATTTGTTCAGGACGGCGTCAAAAGTGAGGCCTTGAAAAATGTACTGATTCCGCATTTTGCTTTGGATGATCCCAAAAGGTTGGCGGAATTTGTTGAGGCTCGGGCGATGCTGGAGAGTGAGCTGGCCGGTCTGGCGGCACAGCGGCGTACGACTGCGGAGTTACGAAGCCTGGAAAAGCTGCTCGACCGGGAAGTGTCCATGGATACTCCCTGGGAAGAGATTGCCGATCTGGATCTGAAATTTCATCAACTGCTCGCTGATTTTGCCGACAATCCTTTTCTGGCGGCAATGCATGAGGCATTAATCTCCCATATTCATCTTTTTCTGCGAGGTTTTGTCAAAAGTAAAACCACCCCGTCGGCCGTG
>JAZBNU010000516.1:0-11006 GCA_036350815.1 Desulfopila sp. | reverse complement strand
TTTTTCATAAACATGCTGATTCAGATTGATGGATATGGTGTAAAAAGGTAAAGAGTCAACCCCGGACGACTCTTTCATCCGAGGCTCTTTCTTGTGGAACTGTAGCACCAATAACAGCCGCATCCCCGACCCTGTAACATCGGTCTTCAGCGATGCTTTGCTATCGAATGCTGTCAGAAATATTATCAATCTTTGCGTCTAGGTGAATTACATGGTGTTTTCAGGCGAAAGTTCAGTGTATATTTATTTTGTTCTTCCGGCCTTGGTCTTTTGCGCTCGCATTCTTGATGTCTCAATAGGGACGCTGCGCATTATTGTGGTCTCCAAAGGTTTAAAAAACTTTGCCGCCGTACTTGGTTTCTTTGAATCTTTGATCTGGCTCATCGCGGTAGCCCAGGTTATGCAGAACCTTACCTCGTGGCAAACCTATGTCGCTTTTGCACTTGGATTTGCAGCAGGCAACTATGTCGGAGTAGTTCTTGAGGAGCGAATAGCACTGGGGAACCTGTTGATCAGAATCATCACTCTCCGTGAAGCTGACGAGCTGGTCAAAGTACTCTGGAGAGAAGGCTACGGCGTCACCAGCGTGGATGCCACAGGCGAATCGGGTCCGGTGAAAGTTATCTTCAGCATCACCAGGAGAAAAAATCTTGCCAAAATCATCGGTATCATAAAAAAATATAACCCGAACGCTTTTTACACCATTGAGGACATGCGCTTCGTCAACCAGACCTATCCGCTACCGCTGCCGTTGACGAAACGTTCTTTCTTTCACCATATCGCCTGGGGAAAACGAAAATAATGCTGTTTTCATCACTGCCTGCAGAACAATGCAGATAATTACAACTCTCCTCAACGCCGATTTTGACGGTATGCCCTCCATGATAGCGGCACAGCGGCTGTATCCCGATGGTGTTATGGTTTTTTCAGGCTCACAGGAAAGAAACGTTCGAGAATTCATCGCTGAAGATCTTCTCTACCGTTATGAATTTCGAAAACTGAAAACCATAGATCTCCACGAAGTCAAACACCTCATTGTCGTCGACACCCGCTCATCATCCAGGCTGGGGCCCGTAGGGAGCTGTCTCAAGAATAAGGGGCTCTCCCTCCATATCTATGACCATCACCCCAAAAGCCCGGGAGACATGAAAGGTGATCTGGAAGTTATTGAAGATGTAGGGTCAACAACCACACTCCTGGTGGAGCTGCTCCAGAAAAAACAGATCGACATTAGCGCCAATGAAGCAACAATTTTCTGCCTGGGCATATATGAAGATACAGGCTCCCTGACCCACCTCACTACAACTCCGCAGGATCTCCAGGCAGTCGCCTGGCTTCTGCAGAAAGGAGCCAAACTTGACATTGTCTCTCAATTCCTCACCCATGAACTTACCACCCAGCAGGTCCGCCTGCTCGGCGAGCTGATACACGCAGCAAACCGTTATGTCATCCAGGACATCCCCATAGTAGTGATCACCCTCAGCCTGCAGAACTATGTCGATGATTTTGCCCTCATCATCAGGCGTTTCATGAATATGGAGAACCTTGACACACTTTTTGCTCTTGTCTCTATGGCAGGAAGAATCTACCTGATCGCCAGAAGCAGAATTCCTGAGGTCAATGTCGGCCTGGTGGCTCGTGACTTAGGGGGCGGCGGCCATGCCACGGCAGCATCTGCAACTGTGCGTGACATGACGCTTATCGAAGCCCAGGAAAAACTCATCAGAGTGCTCCACCGCCATGTCCGGCCTCAGCCCATCGCTGAGGAAATGATGACAAGACCTGTAATCACCATTCCCACCGACACTACCATAGCTGAAGCAAAAGACCTGCTTACCCGTTACAACATTACCGTACTGCCCGTGGTACCTGAACCGGTTGCAAGCAGTCATGGACGAAAAGACCCCATCATTGCCGGTACCATCTCAAGAAGAGTTGTCGAGAAGGCAATCCATCATAACCTTGGTCATTTGCCTGTCAGCGACTATATGACTTCCGACATTGAGGTGCTCTCGTTGAAGGCAACTCTTGCTGATATTCAGGAACTGATCATTGAAAACCGCCAGCGGCTCATTCCCATAGTCCACGACGGCCAGATCGCCGGTGTAATCACCCGCACCGACCTTCTTAACAGACTGGTGAATGACCCGGCCAACCTCCCCAGAAATCTCATCCAGGAGTCTGAAAACCCCTCCCTGGAGAGAACCAGGAATCTCAAGTCCATCATGGACGAGTGTCTCAGTAAAGACATTCTCACCTTGCTGCGAAAAATAGGTGCGGTTGCCGACAGAACAGGCTTTAAGGCCTATGCTGTAGGAGGCTTTGTGCGGGACCTGCTTCTGAAAAAGCCCAATCTCGATCTCGATATTGTGGTCGAGGGGGAAGGGATAGAATACGCCAAAGCGCTGGCAGAAGAGTTAGGCGGCCGGGTGCGCACTCACGAAAGGTTTGCCACAGCCATGGTTGTTCTGCCAAACAATTTTAAGATTGATATAGCAACGGCCCGGCTTGAATACTATGAATATCCCGCAGCCCTGCCGACCATTGAGCTTTGTTCTCTCAAACTCGACCTGTTCCGGCGCGATTTCACCATCAACGCCATGGCAATCCAGCTCAATGAGGACAGATTCGGCACCTTGAACGACTTTTTCAACTGCCAGAACGATCTGAAGCAAAAGTCCATCAAGGTTCTGCACAACCTCAGCTTTGTTGAGGATCCAACCCGAATATTCAGAGCGATCAGGTTGGAAAAGCGGATGGACTTCACCATCTCCAGACACACAGACAGACTGATCCGCAACGCCGTTAAAATGAAGCTTTTCGGCAAAAGTGATGATCCCAGATTTTTCACGGAAATCAAGATCATTCTCTCGGAAGAAAATCCTATTCCGGCCATAGAAAGGCTCGTGGAATTCAAGCTTTTCCAGTTTCTCTGGCCGGATCTCAAACCCCACCTCAAAATTGATCGGCGCTTTCACCACATATTGACCCAGGCCCACCGTGCCGTATCCTGGTTCAAACTACTCTACCTCAAAGACAATCTGGAAACCTGGATAGTCTACTTTCTTGCCATCATGGGACGATCCGGCAGCAATGAAATCAGATCCTTCTGTAAACGTTTCCACATCCCCCAGAAGGTTTCCATAAACCTTATCCAGCAAAAAGAGCACAGCGATAAAATTGGCAGTATGCTTTCGCGCCGCCGAGCCATGAGCAACAGTGAGATCTATTGGCTTTTTGAAGAGTTGAGTAACGAAAGCCTCCTCTACCTGATGGCCATTGCACGAAAAAACCACGTCAAACGCTATATTTCCAAC
Organism: Desulfopila sp.; assembly: GCA_036350815.1. Taxonomy (GTDB): domain Bacteria; phylum Desulfobacterota; class Desulfobulbia; order Desulfobulbales; family Desulfocapsaceae; genus Desulfopila_A. The sequence goes on along the minus strand of JAZBNU010000516.1, from coordinate 7,689 downwards.
TATGTGACCACTCTGCGGCCGACAAGGACCAAAATCACCGGGAAGAAGCTCGAGAACCTCGGATACACCCCTGGACCATTATTCAAATCAATTCTCAACGATCTGCTCAGTGCTAAGCTTGACAATCTGGTGCAGTCGGAAGAAGATGAAAAAGCGTTTCTCCTTGAGCACTACCCTCTGCAATAGCTTTCATATACACTTGCCTTTTATCCTCAAGTGTTTACTTATATCTTGTCACTGGAGATACTGAAAATACCATCGTCTCTCGTAACCGTTCGAACTTTTCACAGAGAAAGTTTTTCCACATTTTTAAAGCGCCCCAACATGGCCTGATTACAACATGACAGAATTTCTCCTTAAAATACTCCTGCTCGCCCCACCGATTTTGCTGGCTCTTACACTGCATGAAGTGGCTCATGGCTATATCGCATACAGACTTGGCGACCCGACCGCCAAACTGACCGGCAGACTGACGCTGAATCCCTTGAAACATCTCGACCCTTTTGGCACCATAGCATTTTTTCTGATCAATATCGGTTGGGCTAAGCCGGTACCCGTCAATGGCGCTTATTTCAGCAATCCCAAAAAAGACATGCTCTGGGTTGCACTCGCTGGGCCCGTTACAAATCTCATCCTCGCTGTAGCCAGTGCTCTAATGGCTAAAACCCTCTATCAGATGGCCCCGGTCATCCCCTATTCCAGCGTAACAGGAGTCGCTTTCGTGGTCATGCTGGAAATGCTGAAAGCATCAATCTGGATTAATCTGGTCCTCTGCATTTTCAACTTTCTCCCTATTCCTCCACTAGACGGAAGCCGCATCCTTATGGGCCTTCTACCCGATGATATTGCAAGAGCCTATTCTTCCATGGAAAAGTATGGCTTTATCCTTATCCTCATTCTGGCTGTTACCGGTATTCTCGGGAAAATGATTCTTCCTCTCATCCATTTCGCCCGCAACTTCCTGCTCCTTTAAGGATAGCGACGTATTTTCATAATCTTAAACAGCAGTAATTGCAGCCTCCGATTTGACAGAGCGTTGCTTTTCCGCTAGGCTCAGATATGGGGGAGGTCTTTCATCCATCGGTACCCAGGCATTGACGGTCCATATCTGTCGTTCACGATGCTTCACCGTTCTGACGACACTGCCTCAGAGAAGGTAGCTGTTGAAAATATCTCTCCTGTCCTCCACCTTTTGCAGTTGATGTTTTGATGTTTTAAGAAAAACGGGTTTGACGTGATTTAACCAGCAGCATACACCATCTTTGACATCAGCATAAGGAGTTGTCATGCGACCAGAAAGAACCGGCAAATTTTTTCAAAGAGGTTTCGTTCTTCAGATTTTGCAGCGTCTTCTTGTAGTCTGTCTCACCCTTGGCCTGACCTATGCAATCATCGCAGGAATATATGCCACCAAAACCATTTTCAAGGTCAAAGAAAACTACGCCGTGGTTCTGGAAAAGCTCGGCGGAAAACGTGAGGCCGTAACCGATATCGGCTGGCACATGCGCCTCCCGTTCTTCACCCGAATCGAGCAGGAAGTCACCCTTATGAACCAGACCATGTTTCTTGGAGGAATCCTTGAGCCATTGCGCATTATATCAAAAGAAAATGTTGCCCTGTGGACCTCCGGCCTGCTTACCTATCGTATAAAGGACCTTAACCAGTGGGCCATCGAAAACCTACACCCCATGACACTCCTCCAGGGAGACTATGACGGTATCGTCAAAGATATTCTTCAGGCGCAACCGGTCAATAAGTTGATCAGTGATCGAGAAGAGATCAAGGAAGAAATCTTCCTTGCCCTTAAGTCCAGACCTATCAACGAAGGCGGTCCTTCAATTGAGGAGAAATACGGTATCGACATTGTCAGTTTTGTTCTGCGTGATACCCGCTTTGGTGAAAAACTGGTGGAAGCCTCTGAAGAGAAAAAACGCCGGGAACTCATCGCCGAAGGAGAAAACTACGCTGCTGACCAGGAAGCCAGCCGGATCAAGAAGCTTTACGCCGCGTATCTCGAAGGTATCAGCGCCCTGCAGGATGAGATTGGCCAGGCAGACGGATCTTCGGACCGCGACATTCTCCAGTTCCTGGTGCAGCAGAAATGGGCCGATGCGTATGAAAAAAACCAGACCGGCCAAAATACCGTGGTAATCCAGAACAGCGGCGCTGCAACTCCGGTAACGCTGCCGCTGCCGGCGCAGCAATCTGCAACTCCGGCGGCACCGCCACCGCCGGCGCAACAATAATTCCCGCCTTACGGTGACATATGCCTAAACGATTTACCAAAAAAATCCAGCATATCTGCCTGCCGGAAAAACGTATCGCTGAAATTGAATCGCTTGTCGACTCGTGGTCCTACGATACCAAAGAGTTCATGAGAGCCCGGCTGAATCAGTATACCCCTCCCGGCGGTATTCTGCATAGCCTCTCAAACTTACTGAAAGATTTTTTCAACCTCAACAAAGAAAAAAACTTCGTAATTCTACGAGAGCCAGCAATTTTGACCGACTGGCAGCGCCGCTTCGAACTTTCCGGTGAGACCATCCCCCGCAAAGCATGGAATAATATCCTGGAAAAAGAGGTGAGTAAAAAAGACCACGCTCTGCTCCTTGCTCTGCTCAACAAAGAACTGTCCGATGTCCACATTCCCCAGGAGTTCGCGGAGCTCCTCGAAAAGATGTACAAAGCTCATATCAGGAAAGAATATTCCTCCGACAGTTCGGTCCCGAAAGCCCCGCTTATTCTTCTTACCGGCACAAGCGGCAGCGGCAAAAGCGCAACCGCCATCGAAGCCATTGAGAAAGTTATTTTCTCTAAAGAAGTGCGCCCGGAAATCGACCTGAACCAGAAAAAGGCCAATATCATGGCAGCACAGCCTTTCTGGAAATCTCTTGACGATATTGACCCTGAGCTCGCAATGGAAATTGTCCGACGGAGAAAACTGCGGAGATATAACTTTCTCTCGCGTGTTCCTCTGGTAAAGCTGCTCTTCAAAAAACGTATCAGCCGTAACCTTGAACAGCTTGAAGAACAGCATCTGCTTGTCGATTATTCCCGCATCACTCCCAATGATTACCAGACATCACTGGCAGGAGAGCCGGGTAATTTTTTAAAAAAAGCCTTCGGCAGCCCCTACCAGTCCTGCATCAGACACATGGAGGAAGCTCATAGTGCTTTTGCCAGGACGGAAACTTCCGGCCATGGAGGTGTTGAGAGGCAGCAGCGTACTCTCGTCGATACCTCAAACATCATCATTGATGAAATAATCAACGGCAGCAGGGACTGTTTTCTGGTGGCCACCTCCGACAAACCCGAGGTGTTTGACTCAGCCATCTACCGCCGCTTTGTCGAAAAGGGCATCGTTATTGACATTTCAGAGTACTGGATGAAAAAGAGCAATCTTTTTGAAATTGTCCGTATCGAACTGAGACGAAACAATGTCCACACCTATGATGGAGAAACACGAAAGGAAGGCAGTGCCACCCTGCTCAACCACGAAGATCTCAATGTTGCTATCGGGAAGTTTTATGCCATTTTCTCAGAACGGGCCCTGCAGGTGACTCCCGCCTATGTCCGAAAACTGGTCAGCTTTCTTATCAGCATCAAGGGGGATTTCCGTACCGAATACCTTGATGATTCCCTGCTGGTCCGCAATGCCTTTGAACTTGTAGCAAAAAACGCCTTTGGCGATCTCTTTAAAAAGGTGGTCAACCGGATTGACCGGACCGCACACTGGAGCGATTATGTAGGAGAAGTCAAAGATACTTTTTCTGAAATGGCCAACAACTGCCTGCTCTATCACGTCAGTGAAGAAAAAGGGGTCGTTCTTAACGGCCCGCCCGGCAGCGGCAAAACCTTTCTGGTCAGGTCCTGGCTCAGTGAAAACAAAAGGATACACGACATTTCAACCAGCCCCAGCGCCCTGCATAATCCCTCGGATCCTGTGGATGGTACCGTTGCCAACCTTATAAAGGTATACGATATTGCCAAGATGATCGCTCCTTCCGTGGTGTTTTTTGATGAAGGAGATTCGCTTGCCCCAAAAAGAAGCAGTACCGGTGGATCCCCCTCGGATCGCCTCACCAATAAATTTCTGGCTATCATTGACGGAGAAACCCCACTTTTTAAAGTTTTTACAGTACTGACCACCAACCGTCTCGATCTGCTCGATCCCGCCCTGATCCGCTCAAAACGACTCAAAGTGTTGGAGGTCTCAGGCCAGTTGGGTCAAAGGGATATACGCACCATCATCCATGCCGCCTTAATGGATATCCCCTATAAAAGCGATCTCAACGCCGAAACCATTATTAAATCGGCCAAGGGAGTCTGCAACACACCGGCTGACTATGCCGCTTTTGTAGAGAAGGCCCTGTCACTCCGGACTACAGAGTTGATGGTGTTAAAAAAGCTCAAATCCATCTCCACCCTTTCCAGGGAAAAGCAGCATAAATTTCTGCAGTTTAACCTGAAGACCATAAGCGGTATCCTGGAAGCCCTTGGCGATAAACATGATCTGCAGCAAACCCTGCGTGAATCTCCCGATGCTTTTCTGGAACGCTACGATGAAGTAGTGGCGCTCTTTTCTACGATATCCAAAGATGAGGAGTATCCCCTGTGCCAGTCGCATTTGCTCAATGTCCGTAAAGAAATATCACACAGTCCCATCAGACGCGGAAAAGTAGAACTTGACACCTTTCTTGAAGCAGAGCTGAGCCAGGAACCCCAAAAAGGCTTTATTGTGGGTGTCGGAGCCAATGATGTCGATGGTGTACTTCTCCCTATCGCCACAAGTCTGACCTATGGACTCACCTCGGAACGGGTTCTCGTTACCGGTGCGGTTTCAGCGTCGGGTTCAGCCTCGGCACAGATGGAAATGGCCGTGAAAATGACCCAGCAATCGGCCCAGGAGGCTCTTACCCTTGTAAAAAACTATTTCCAGGCTCTGGAACCGCAGATCAGTATGGCAAAGCTACTCGGTGAATTTCTCTCCAAGCTGACCATCCATCATCAACTCCTCTCTGCTTCCTATAACGTTGGAGGACCATCAGCAGGGTACGCTCTGGCGCTTAATACCCTCTCTGCTATCCTTCACATCCCCATTTACCATGACTTCGGCATTACCGGGGCCCCCTGGACCAAAGGTGTCACCAAAGATGAGGTTGGAGGCTCCGTCATTATCGGCGGCCACAAAAAGAAGGCGGAAAAGGTTTTGCAATATCTACGCCGAATGTATATGCCGCGTCAGAACTACAGTAGTCTGGAAACTGATTTTCTTATTAATTACTGGCTCCAGGGCAAAGACATTCTCGGAGTTTCTCACTTTGGAGATCTCGTCCCGGAAACCATCTGGCTCAATGAAGATTACGAAAAACTGGTCCTCGAACTGACGGAACAGCGTATTTCCTTTAAACTGAATAAATATCAGAATAAAATCAGCGATGATGATACAAAAGAGAACATTATACGACTGAAATCGACCTTACGGCAGATGGCGGAAAAAGAAATAATTCGTAAACTCCGCGCAATTCGCAATCATCTGCAAAACCCCAATCATGACCCTCTCAGCTCCCTGGAATCAATTTTCCAGGAAAAAAATATTGCAGTGAAAAAGGTTATCGGAGTGTTTGACCCTCTCAAAGATTTTTTTAAAACGGAACGTTTTCGAGGAAGAAATAACTAAAAATACAGGTATAATTTTATAGTTACACACACTCATCTCACTCTGCAAGAACCGTTCGGCCTGGATTTCAGGAGAAGCCCCCTGCTGCCGAAATCTGTCAAACCAGCACTGAAAAACCTTAGCGGCAAAGACAAGGCCCCCCCAGTCGCGCGAAGTACAGGCAAGAATGGTACATCTCTCGCAAAAAACCCTTGATTCCCGGGAAGATGACACTATAATTTTCCTGACGACATTATGGTCCAATGCACCGGTTTCAGCCACATTACCTAACACGATAATTGTGTTTCGCCAGGAGAAAAAATGGATAAACAGCAAAAGTTACATCTCACCTATGCCATCATCGCCATAGTAGGAATTCTTTTCTTCCACGAGATATGGATGCAGCAGCAAACCATAAAAGCAGTCCCCTACAGTCAACTGGAGGAACAGCTTAAAGCCGGCCGAATAGCTGAACTGACCATTCGCGAAAAGCATATCCTTGGCAGACTCAAAGAACCGGACAGTTCCGGCAAGGAAATAATCGTCGCCAACAGAGTAGAACCACGCCTGGCAGAGCAGCTTTCTCAATATGGCGTGCCCTACACCCAGGTGCATGAGAGCAAATTCTTAGCCACTATACTTTCCTGGGTCATTCCAGCGCTGATTTTTTTCGGCATCTGGCTCTTTATATTCCGCAAATTCGTGGAAAAACAGGGAATGGGCGGCGGTTTTATGAATATCGGCAAATCCAAAGCCAAAATCTACATGGAAAAAGAAACCGGTAATACCTTCGATGATGATGCCGGAGTCGATGAATCCAAAGCGGAACTTGTTGAAATTGTCGATTTTCTCAAAGAAAGTGAGGAATATTCAAAGCTCGGGGCCAGGATGCCGAAGGGAGTACTGCTGGTCGGCCCTCCTGGGACCGGAAAAACCCTTCTTGCCCGTGCTGTCGCCGGGGAGGCTGGTGTCCCTTTCTTTTCCATCAGCGGCTCTGAATTTGTTGAAATGTTTGTCGGTGTTGGAGCTGCGAGGGTCCGGGATCTTTTTGAACAGGCAGCCAAGTCAGCACCCGCCATTATTTTCATCGACGAACTTGATGCACTGGGGCGTGCTCGGGGCTCCAGTGGCTATGGAGGCAACGACGAGAGAGAACAGACCCTGAACCAGCTCCTGGTCGAACTTGATGGCTTTGACCAAAGCAGTGGACTTGTTCTTCTGGCAGCTACCAACCGTCCGGAGATCCTGGACCCTGCCCTGCTCAGAGCAGGCCGCTTTGACCGGCAGGTACTGGTGGACAGACCGGATAAACTGGGCCGCATCCAGATTTTGAAGGTTCATGTGCAGAAAATCACACTGGGAAAGGATGTTGAGCTCGAGAATATAGCCAACCTCACCACCGGCTTTTCCGGAGCAGACCTCGCCAATTTAATCAATGAAGCGGCTCTTCTGGCAACACGGAGGAAAGCGGAATCCGTCGACATGGAAGACTTCACCCAGGCCATCGAAAGGATTATTGCCGGCCTGGAAAAGCGTAATCGGCTCCTCAACCAGAAAGAGCGTGAAATCGTGGCATATCATGAGCTCGGCCATGCCATCGCAGCTCTGGCCCTCCCCGGCAGTGACCCGGTACAGAAAGTTTCCATCATACCACGAGGCATTGGTGCACTGGGATATACCCTGCAACGCCCCACCGAGGATCGCTTTCTGATGACAAAAGATGAACTGGAAAGGAAAATTATTGTTCTTCTCGGTGGCCGTGTCGCTGAAAAAATATTCTTCAGTCACTACTCCACCGGTGCCTCGGATGATCTCTCCAGGATCACCGATATTGCCCGCAGCATGGTCACCAGGTATGGTATGGACGAGAATATAGGACATATCGTCCATGAAGAGTCCCAGCAGAACTACCTGCGCCAGCCGAATTTCGGCTCAACCAATAAATATCTGGTCAGCGACCGCACCGCCGAACAGATCGACGATGCCGTGAAAAAAATCGTCGATACGCTCTTTGCCAGAACTTACGAAAT
>JAZBNU010000515.1:0-5259 GCA_036350815.1 Desulfopila sp. | reverse complement strand
CAACGACCAGCTCCAGGAACATGGAAAAGTAACACGGGGCTGGCTCGGCGTTGCCATTCAGGATATCGATGAGGATCTTGCCAAATCCTTCGGCCTGAAGGAAGCCCGCGGCATCCTGGTCAGTGAGGTGCAGAAAGATTCTCCCGCCGACAGGAGTGAGCTGCAGCGGGGAGACGTCATCATTGAGCTTAACGGTATTGCCCTGCAGAATGTCAGCGATCTGCGCAACAGAATCGCGCTTATTATACCCAAAACCGAAGCAGAGCTTGTTGTTATCCGCGACGGCAAAGAGAAAAAGATACAGGTCGTCATCGGTGAACAACCGGCCGACTTCGGCAGAGTGGCCCAATCTTCCTCCGACCGTGAATTTCTGGAGAAATTCGGTCTCAGCTTCCAGGAACTGACCCCGGAACTCGCGGAACAGTTCGGGTATGAGGGTGAGCAGGGTGTTCTGGTTGGTGATGTCCAGCCGGGAAGTGCAGCTGCCACTGCCGGCCTGAAACCGGGACAACTCATTCAGGAAGTCAATAAAGAGAGTGTGGCCAATCTCGGTGAGCTGCAGAATGTTCTGAAAAAGGCAGGTAATGCGGACAGGATGCTTCTCAGGGTCCGGTCAGGACAATTCAGCCAGTATGTGGTTCTCGTAGCAAAATAAACAGGAAGAAACATGATATCCAGCCTGGATATCGCTTCAATCCGGCGGCTCACGCTCTGTTCGTGAGCCCGCCGGATTCACTTCAGTAACAGCAGATCTTATCCCAAAGTGCTGTCTTCACCTTTTCGTTTTCGTGCGATCCTTTCAAATATTTTCATGATAACCGGCAGTTTTTCAAACTCATCCCCGGCTATTCGCCGCAGAACGCAATCGGTATTGGCAACCACCGTGGCGTTTCGCGTCCGGCTTCTGGAAAAATAGGCCATCTCGCCAAAAACATTACCGGCCGTCAAGGTGGTTATGAGGTTGCCATCTTCATCGAGAGCATTGACGCTGCCGTTATCGATGTAATAGACCCCATTTGGCGGATCATTGATTTTAACGATTATCTCGCCCTTTTTCTTCCAGATGAGTTTAAAGAGCCGCTCCCACTCCGTATCAACCACAAGAGTGTGATAAAAATCGATATCCATGGCCCGCAGCAGCTCATTGGAAAGATGCAGCAGTCGGATACCAAGAGAATCTCCGGTGGTTTCCCGAATCATCATACCGACTTTTTTAAAGTCCTCTCCAGGATAAGGGGTGTTGCGGATATACTCGAGAAGTCTTTCTGAAGGGACATCCTTCTTGCCGGTCATGGCGACGAAAAGCTTTTGAACTTCCCTCAGCTTTTCTTTTGCCAGCGGAAAATCAGCCCGGATGCCCTGGAGCTGATTGCCGCAAAACAGGGCTACCGCTTCGTTCTTCATTTCAATAAATCTGGAGAGATCCTGCGGATTGACATCCTTGGGACAGTTGTGGATACCGGGCTTGTAGATGGTATAGACATGGATGGGGTGATGGAAATTCTTCGGTGTTACCTTGCCGATACTGACGGTATTGCTTTTTTCACTGGCCTGCCAGAAAGCAACCTCCCGGTCCATCAGAAAACTGGTGCCGAAATAGCCGCACAGCTCCTCGAGGCGGCTGGCCACGGAAAAGCTGGCACCGAACCTCATGATTCGTCCGCCGATTTTTGCCTCAATGATATCTCCTGCAAAAATACCGATACGGGTCTGAGGAATGATGCCCTGCTCCATGGCAACAGCCATATTCAATGCCGCCTTCAGGGCACGGTCGCAGACATCGGTTTTACTTTCACCAGCCCTGTTTTGAAAAATAGCAATGGCTCCATCACCGGCCGATGGTTCAATTTCCTGGTATTCACCATGATCAGCATTAATAATCTGCTGGAGATTGCGGTGATATTCAACGATAAAATCCCGTATCTCAACAGGGCGCATATCGGCAGTTTTCTGCGAATACCGCACCATATCACTGAGGAGTATAACAACTTTTTTTTCAGTTCCTTCCATACAGAGAATATCCTCGCACTACAATATCGGATAAGAATGCAAACCTTCCACGCTTCAAGTCGATACGGCACACTCCGCTCACTGGATACCATTGTGGAAACCGACGTGCTCTTTCTGCACTATTTCAATTTACTATTCCAAGAAAAAATATCACCCCCAGCACTATGGCAAAAAAGACTGCCACATGTACACAGACCGTTTCATCTTCATGCTCATGTTGATGTTCACTCATTGATTTCTCCTTTCACGGCATCGCAAAACTGTAAGCATTTGAATAACTATATACTGCATCAGCAGGAAAATACAGCGCTGTTGTATTTTCACGGGCCAATCATCAATTTTCGCCGCTCTTCATAAAACGACAGAAGGATAAAAGTGCCAAGTGGCTGAGCAAGCAGAATAACCAGCGGCAGAGATCCGCCGATGGAAAGAATGGCAATATAAACAATGGTTATGATGATATGATCACCGATGGGGTCCTGAACCGCCATCCGCCATGATTCCTTAACTCCTTCAATGAGCCCGAATTTCTCGTCGGTCATCAGCGGAAAAAGATAGAGACAGGCAAAAACCAGAAATATCATGACCCCGAAACCAGGCAGAATCAATAGAAGAAACCCCAGGGCAACAACAAAAAAAGCTGCCAGGCCAAAAAGAAACAAGGGCAGGAAGAGCGACATATATTCAAAAAGATCCTTGACTTCCGGCGTCCTGTCTTCTCGCAGGGCCCGCAGAATCGACTGAAAATATCCTGCCGTGGTCACCGGCGCCAGGATGCCCAGGCTGACAATAGTTACAACAATCTGGACAAACGTTATCAGCAGCGCCGGACCGATAAACTTGAGAAAACCGTTCCAACCTCTTTCAAGATGAACTTTCAAATCCATTCTTTCCTCCATTACACTCTGTTTTATAAAGAAACTTCAACCAGACAACTTCTTCACTCTTGAAATACATTATCCAGCAGCTCCTGTAGAGTTGCAACACCTAAAAGACGCATATCGGATTTGAGATGAAGACGGTCAAGATTCGCCTTTGGCATGATAAAGCGCTGGAACCCAAGACGTTCCGACTCGGCAACCCGCATTTCCACCTGACCCGCAGCGCGCACTTCCCCGGCAAGACCGACTTCGCCGCAGAGGACAGTGGTTGAAGGAATAGGCCGTTCCAGCATGCTCGAAGCCAGAGCACAGATAACTCCAAGATCCAAAGCGGGTTCTTCGATTCGTATTCCACCTGCGATATTCAGAAAGATGTCGTGACCGTAGAGGTCCATCCCCGCCTTTTTTTCCAGAACCGCGCATAGCAGGGCAAGACGCTGAGGATCGGCACCGATTGCAGTTCTCCTTGCCGTGCCCAGATTCGTCGGACTGACCAGAGCCTGCACCTCCACCAGAATAGGTCTGGTTCCCTCCACACTGGGAATAACCACCGAACCGGCCACATCCAGCGGCCTTTCCGCCAGAAAAATCTCTGATGGATTTGTAACCTCGACAAGTCCCTCCTCTTTCATCTCAAAAACGCCTATCTCGTTGGTGGAACCAAAGCGGTTTTTCTGGGTCCGCAGAATCCGAAAGGCGTGACTTCTGTCACCTTCAAAATAGAGGACGGTATCCACCATATGCTCAAGAATCTTAGGCCCGGCCAGGGCTCCATCTTTTGTCACATGACCCACCAGAACCACGGGGATATTTTCCACCTTGGCCATATTGAGAAGACGGGCAGCCGATTCACGAACCTGGGTCACCGATCCGGGTGCGGAGGAGTATTCAGCGCAGGTCAGCGTCTGAATGGAATCAACCACCAGAAGCGCGGGCCGCATCGCTGTCGTCATTTCCACAATCTGCTCGACACTGGAGACCGTTGCCAGATACTCTTCGGGATGGAGGGCCTGCAGCCGTTTGGCCCGCATCTTGATCTGCCGGGCCGATTCTTCCCCGGAAGCATATAAAACCTTCCGGTCCTGCCGGGCCACTGCTGCCAGCATATGCATCATCAAGGTCGATTTGCCAATACCCGGATCCCCTCCCAGAAGAACCACCGAACCGGCCACGACACCACCGCCTAAAACCCGGTCAAGCTCTTCAATACCTGTCAGGATACGTTCTTCTTCGCCGTCGGGCGCCAGATGAAGCGGCTGTGCTTCAATCTTCGGCATACCTGCGGAAACCGCGGGCTGAACTATTTCTTCAGCAAAGCTTTCCCACTCATTGCATTCAGGACAGCGTCCCAGCCATTTTATGCTCCGATAACCGCAGTTATTGCAAACATAACGAGTCCTGCTTTTCTTTTTTCCCAGAACGTTCATGACAACACCATAGAAATCCGGTTTAATCCTTTACTCCAGCAAATGATTTGTTACTATATCATCATAGCGGCCAACCTTTCCAGCCGACGGGAATGACACAGATGTCCTGCAGTCTGCCCGAAACCGTGGCATGGATAACACCGCTTTTACTGACAGCTCCCGCCACAACCTACTCATGTGGCAGTATACTCAACAAACATAAGTCATGCCATGCAAACCCCCGGATTCGAAAAAAATGTTGGGACGAACCGCACCCGATACATCCCCCTGCAGCATTCCATGGCCTTCCTGTTCCGCCGCAAACGACTGGTGGGGCTGAGTGCGCTGCTTTTTCTGGCAACTATCTTTCTCACCTGGCTCGGCTACCAGCTTGCTCTTGATTTCATTGACTCCATTAGCGGTACTTTTTTTGCCACTCCTCCGGAAACCGCAACCATCCTCGGCTGGCTCAAGCACAAGGGCTGGGTTGTCCTGAAGTGGCTCTATCTTTTCATCACCAGAATTGTGGCCTTCTATCTGGCATTCATCATTGCCTACACCCTCACCAGCCCTGGATATGTGGTCCTTTCCACCGCTGCCGAAAAGCTGCAGGCGGGCGACAGGTACGAATTGGACGACGACCTCAGCCTCCGTGGAATCCTGCTCGATATGTGGGAAGGTCTCAAAATAGCCGGTTTCGGCATCATTGTCACCATTGTTGCCCTGCTGGCCAACTTCATTCCGCTGGTTGGCCAGATCGTCGCCTTTCTCCTCTACACCTACTATTCAGCCCTGATGTTTCTCGACTACCCTGCTTCCAGGCGCAGATGGTCTTTAGGCCGCAAACTGGGGTGGCTCGGAAAACATCGCGGTCACTCGTTTCGTCTGGGCCTCTTTCCCGCACTCATAAGCATGATACCCATTGTGAATATTTTCATTATTGCCCTTCTTTTTCCAATACT
>JAZBNU010000514.1:0-5727 GCA_036350815.1 Desulfopila sp. | reverse complement strand
ATAAGCTGAGCAAGCAGATCATTGTAGTGCGGAACAATATCGGGGTCTCCGGGTCGGCGCGGAACATCGCCGGGCAGGCCGGTGAACTTCTGCGGCTGAGCCGAAACTGCGGGAAAAACCACGATCTCATGGGCCATTCGCAGTGCTTCCATGGGGTCATGGGTTACCAGCAGTACTGTTTTTCCATGGGTCATCTCAGCGGCCAGGTCCTGCAGTTTTAATCTGGTCAGAGCATCCAGGGAGGAAAAGGGCTCATCCATCAGGACAAGATCACGTTCTTCCATCAGCGTGCGGAGCAGAGCGCCGCGCTGGCGCATCCCGCCGGACAGGGTTGCCGGCAAGGCATCTTTATAGAGAGATAAACCGGCGGAGCGGAGGAGTTCTGCTGCTTTTTCCCTAACCTGTTCGTTCACCCGACGGCGCAGCCTGGCACCCAGCATGACATTGTCCAGCAGGCTCATCCAGGGGAGGAGCAGGTCATTCTGACTCATCCAGCAGACATCGTGATTGGTGGAGGAAAAAGAAAGTGTGCCGCTGTAGGTGATGGCGCGGTTGCCGGAAATCAGCCGGAGCAGAGTCGATTTCCCGCAGCCGCTTGGACCGAGGAGACAGGTGCATTTTCCCGCAGCAATGGTCAGATCGAGATGATCAAAGAGTTTTCTGCCGTCGAAGTCAAGACAGATGTCCTGCAGCACTATTGCCGGGGCGGCGGATTTAGTCATTTCTTCCCAGTAAACGTCGTGTCTGCTGAATCCCGCGGAGCAGTTCCCGGGCCGCCTCCTGGGGTGATGCCGCCTGGACTATTGCGGAGACAACGGCCAGGCCGTCGGCCCCAGCCTGCAGAACAGTGGCGCTGTTTTCTCTGTGAATACCCCCGATAGCCACCAGAGGGAGGCGAACGCGGCGCCGGATTTCTGCAACTCCTTCAGGGCCCAGCGGCGGGGCGGTATCTGCTTTTGTGGCGGTGGCATACACCGGACTTATTCCAATGTAGTCAGCCCCTGCTTTTTCGGCCCGGACGGCATGGTCAAGACATTCAGCGGAAATACCGATTATTTTCGAATTTCCCAGAAGACGCCTGGCATCTTCGATTTTCATGTCGTTTTGGCCCAGGTGCACTCCGTCTGCCCCAACGGCCAGGGCGATATCGACCCGGTCATTGATAATCAACGGAATCCGCAGAGGCTGCAGCAGGCTCATCAGTGCTTCGGCTTCGGCAACAAAGCTGCGGGTGTCGAGATTTTTTTCACGCAGCTGCACACAGCTTACCCCCCCTGCAACAGCAGCGGCCACCACCTCTTGGTTCGATCTGCCCAGGGAGAGACGGCGATCGGTAACAAGGTAAAGAGAGTAGTCTGCAGCGACCTTATTACACTTCATTGATCCCGGCGCCGCGAGCTACGTCTTCTGGAGAAATGGTATAGAGCGCATCTATCAGGGCAATCATGAAACTGCCTGGACCGGCAGCTGTGGCGGCTGCTTTTTCACCGGCAAGGCCAAAAAAAGCAAGCGCCGCAGCTGCAGCGGACACCATGTCGTCGTTGATCGATGCAAAGGCGGCGATGGTTGCCGTAGCGGCACATCCGGTTCCGGTAACAGCAGACATCAGCGGATGTCCGTTTTTCACCTGGACGACCCTGGCGCCATCGGTGATCAGGTCTACCGGACCGGTGATAACGAGTGTGGTTTTCAGCTCAATCGCCAGTCTTTTGGCTGTTTCTCCTGCTTGCTCAACGGAATGAAGACTGTCTACACCTTTGGTTGTGGATGTTGGATCACCTAAAGAGAGGATCTCGGAAGCATTCCCCCTGATGATGCTGACACGGGTTCTATCTATAATGCGTTTGGCTGAGTTGGTTCGCAGAGGGGTCGCTCCTGATCCTACAGGGTCGAGAATCACGGGGATACCTCTTGCAGCAGCGACTTTTCCGGCTTTAATCATGGATACTACCCAGGAGACGGTCAAGGTCCCGATATTGAGGACCAGAGCGTCTGCAAAAGAGGCCATGTCTTCAACTTCGTTTTCTGCGTGGGCCATTACCGGAGAAGCGCCCATGGCGAGCAGGGTGTTGGCGGTAAAATTCATCACCACAAAATTGGTGATATTATGGATGAGTGGTTTTTTGGCGCGGATCGCCGTAAGATCGGCGGCTGCCTGAGCGGCAAAAGTGGACATGTGTCACCTCTATTTCTGTTAAATTCGTTATAACAGCACGGGGAAAGAGAGATGACGATGATGAAGCCATGGTTGTAGAGTACTTCATTTTTGCTATTCCCTACGCTGGTACAAACCAGATCAGGTTCAATGGGTATCATCTCAGGCGTAACCGGGACCCCTGTCGAACACTGCAAAGACTCGGGAACAGTATGCTCTTCTGTCCGATACTTTGTGTCTGTCAGTTTTTTTACTGAACACATGCAATGTTCACGGGAGATCCGGGGTAAATGCCACCCCTGCAATTCAGGCAAGAGTAGAGTACCTTTGCTGGAAAGTCAATCAGCTTCTGTGAAAAAAGAGAGAACGGTTATAGCTAACAATTGTCTTCTTCTGTGCTATTGCCTTGATTGTGTTTCGAAAATTTATTTTTTAACCGGGCTATCGTTAAGCATACGCGGGCATATTTTCAAGCATTGCGTGTCTGGCTGAAGAGGTGTCATAAAGCCATCCCTGCACCAGAAGAGGATCTGAAGAGAAAAGAAGTATTTGAAATATCTGAAACCGGATCCCCTATCTGGAAAACACCTTTTGTGGTACAATGAAAGATAGAAAACATCCCTCCGGCCAAAAGGCCCGGAGAAGAAACGGCAGAGAAATTGGCTGATTCATCCTGCTTTCCAATGAATTTTTCGGGAGAGACTATGAAAATCGGAATAGTGCAGATGAACACCTGTAAGGACAAAGCTGAGAATCTGGCCACCGCTGCAGGCCTCATCGATAGACTGGCAAAAGATGGAGCTCGCCTGGTGGTGTTGCCGGAGTATTTTAATTATCTCGGCCCGGAAAAACACTGGGCCAGAAACAGTGAAAAACTGCAGGACTCAAAAAGCCTTGCGGTGATACAGGAAAAGGCTGTACAGCATCGTATTCATATTCACGCCGGGTCATTTATGGAGAAACTCGATGACAGAATCCATAATACCGCGGTGGTTTTTGATACAGCCGGGGAGATACTCGCCTGTTATCGCAAACTCCACCTCTTTGATGTGGAGGTTCCTGGAGGAAGAAAATATTTAGAGTCGGCAACCATAACTCCGGGCAGTGAAATTGTCACATTTTCAATTGGTTCAATCACCTTCGGCATGGCAACCTGCTATGATCTTCGCTTTCCCGAACTGTTTCGGGTGCTGGCTGCTCGCGGTGCCCAGGTTGTCCTGCTGCCTGCCGCCTTTACCATGATGACGGGCAAGGATCACTGGGAGCTGCTTCTTCGAGCCCGGGCGGTGGAGAACCTCTGTTACATTGCTGCTGCCGACCAGTATGGCAGCTGTCCTCCCACTACTACCAGTTTCGGGAGGAGTATGGTGGTCGATCCCTGGGGTGTGGTGATCTCGCAGGCAGGAGATGGTGTCACCGCCATTACGGCTGATATCGATATAGCGCGTCTCCAGGAGATCCGGCAGACCTTTCCGGCACTGCAGCATATCCGTCATGATCTGTTCACCAAAGGAATAACGTGATGACTTTTTTTGACCATCTGGTGATAGGTGCAGAAAGTTTGGAGCAGGGTGCCGCCTATATTGAAGAGAAGCTAGGCGTCAGACCGCCTTTTGGCGGCAAACACCCGCTGATGGGCACTCATAACTGCCTTACGAGACTTGGTAATACTTGTTTTCTCGAGATTATTGCCATAGATCCCGAGGCAAGCCGTCCCTCACACCCGCGCTGGTTCGGCCTTGACGATCCCCATATCCGCAGCCGCTTGGCCCTGTCTCCAAGGCTCCTGACCTGGGTTGTCAACTGTGAGGACATTACCGCAACGCTGAACAATCCGGTCATGTCCTTCGGTTCTCCCCAGCCGCTGAGCAGAGGCGATCTGCGCTGGTATTTCGGTGTGCCCGACGACGGAAGGTTGTTGGCCGGCGGGATGCTGCCTTACGTCATCAGCTGGCAGATCAAGGGCCATCCGGCCACCGGAATGAGTGATCAGGGCTGCAGCCTGAAAAAGCTGAAAATATACACACCTTTGCAGGAATGGACCCTGCAGCAGCTTGAGGACATCAACGCCCGGGATCTGGTCGAGGTTGAGCTGATAGACGAAATGGACACACCTTTTCTCGAGGCTGAAATACAGTCCCCTCTGGGAGCATGCATCTTGCGCAGTTGCGGTCCAATGGAGAAGCAATGATGCAGGAAATCAGATAAAAATCTCTGGACAAATAAAATTTTTTGACTATAAATCCAGTATCGAAAAAACACCGTACCAGTAAGGCAAAAAATAAGGTAAAAGAGAACCGCATATCGTTCAAAAACAGTACCGTTCCATATTGCCCCCGTAGCTCAGGGGATAGAGCACAGGATTCCTAATCCTGGTGTCGCATGTTCGATTCATGCCGGGGGCACCAATAAAATAAGGGGTTAACCAGAGATATTCAATGGTTAACCCCTTTTTTGTTGCCGAAGACTTACCCTTGTTCTTGCTGTTTTTTGCTTTATAATGCTATAATCTGACATCGAAGTGGAACAAAAGTGGAACAAAAATGGAACAAAAAAATCAGGGATAATTAAAGGGAATTCGATATAATGGCACGTATTCAGCTTCGTAAAGGTAAGACTCGGACAACCTACACCGCCACCATTAGAGTAAAGGGACAATCATCTGTATCAAGAACTTTTGATACAAAAGGGGAGGCAAAAAGTTGGGCGGCCGAGGTGGAGAGGGAGATTCGGATGGGACGCTATCAGGACGTCCGCCCTGCTGAGAATCTCACTTTCGCGGCTGCCTTGCGCAAATATTTGGAGCGGGTATCTACTACGAAGCGGCCCAATTCCGAAAGCCGCGACAGGATATCGGCTAAAGCGCTTATTGCAGGTTTCGGAAAGGAGGTATCATTCGCTGCTGTGACTCCGCAAAGATTGGCAGAATATAGAGATCTGCGACTGCAATCCGTTTCACCTTCAACCATCCAAAAAGAGTTCGCCCTGATTTCTCATCTTTTCAATGTAGCCCGCCGGGAGTGGGGGCTGCCAGTGAATAATCCTGTACCGGAGGTACGACGACCGAAAGTCCAGAACAATAGGACGCGTTTTCTCACCCAGGAGGAAGCCCAGCGGCTTCTTGATGCCGCCAAAACCAGTCGCAATAAAAAGCTCTACCCATATCTTCTTCTACTTATACATACCGGTATGCGCCCAAGCGAAGCAGCGGGTTTGCAATGGGCCGATGTCGATTTGGACCAGCGATTGGTAAAGCTCCCGATTACCAAGACAGATATGAGATATGTCCCGTTAACGAAGCAAACGGAAAATGTCCTTCGTTCGCTCAAGCCCCAAAAAACCCAGTTAGACGAATATGTCTTTTTACCGCCCAAGAACGAAATATCGCAAAAGGTACTTGATATTCCCTGCAATTATTTTAAACGTTCCTTTGGTACTGCGAGGAAAAAAGCGGAACTGGATGACCTCCATCTCCATGATCTTCGCCATACGGCCGCAAGCCATTTGCTTATGGCCGGTGTCGATATCAGAACCTTAGCGGAGATACTGGGGCACAAGACCATGCAGATGGT
>JAZBNU010000513.1:0-2024 GCA_036350815.1 Desulfopila sp. | reverse complement strand
TGATATTGCAGGCAGCTTTCATATATGCGCCTTTCATGCACTCCATCTTTGCCAGTTTACCGCTGGAGAGCAGCGACTTGCTGCTGGGAGCCGGCACAGCTATTCTCATCATGCCGGCCATTGGCCTGGAAAAGTGGATTCGTGCGCGTGTGCGAAAAGGTAGAGAGAAAAGCCGAAATTGATCTTCTGATACGGTATCTGGAAAAATATACGTGTTAAATTTGCGGTAGCAGCTCCTCTTATCCGGTGGTAGTTTTTATCAATCTGATTACCTCTAAAGATCAGCACGCCTTATGGGGCAGGATCACTCTTTTCACGGGTCGCCATAAACCCATTCACGGCTGCAGACACTTGAGAAAAAAGCGACCCTGCCCCCTTAAAATTACGATGCTGAGTTTCAGGGGTAATCAGGTTTATCAATCAAGGAGAAAGTTGAGTACGTTTAATCAGATATGCATCGGAAGGGTGCCATATGGAAGATCTATTGTTTCAGGAAAAATACGAGGCTATAAAAAGGAGGGACTCATCCTATGAATGTCTGTTTTTCACAGCGGTGAAGACCACAAGAATATTCTGCAGGCCATCCTGTCGGGCGAGAACCCCAAAAGCAGAAAACGTTATCTTTTATGGGACGACAGAGGAAGCCATCCAGAATGGATACAGGCCATGCAAAGTTTGTAACCCGATGGAGAAGCTGGGAGAAACGCCCCAATACATAAGGGCAATACTACAAGAACTTCAAAAGGATCCATATGTGCGAATCAAGGATCACACCTTAAGAGACCGGGGGCTTGATCCGGCACATATCCGCAGATGGTTTAAAAAACATCATAACATCACTTTTCAGTGTTATCAGAGGATGATCCGCATAAACAGTGCCTTCAAAAGTATTAGAAATGGTGAATCCGTTACCGATTCAGCTTTTGACTGCGGCTATGAGTCTTTAAGCGGGTTTAATGCGAGCTATCGCTCTATATTCGGAGAAGCGCCAACAGGATCTGAGGCAAAAACAGTGGTGAATATTGTCCGCTTTACCACTCCTTTGGGGCCAATGTTTGCCTGTGCGAGTGATGTAGGTATTTGTCTGCTTGATTTCACCGACAGGCGAATGCTTGAAACTGAGTTCAGAGACATACGGAAAAGGCTCAATGCTGTAATTCTTCCTGGAAAAAATCACCACCTTGACCAGGTTCAGAGAGAGTTGCACGAATTTTTCTCCGGAAAGAGAAGGGCGTTTACTGTTTCTCTGGACACTCCGGGAACCGATTTTCAACAAGCGGTATGGCGAATTCTCCAGGAAATTCCCTATGGCTCAACCAGGTCATATAAAGAGCAGGCTGAAATGCTGGGCAATCCTCGGGCTGTCAGAGCCGTAGCCTCGGCAAATGGGCATAATCGGGTCAGCATAATCATACCCTGCCACCGGGTAGTTGGCTCAGACGGAAGCTTGACCGGGTACGGTGGAGGCCTGCACCGTAAGCAATGGTTGCTGGATTTTGAGAGAGCAAACACGGTGGAGAAACACAGTGTCACTCGCGAATGTCCTTTGTGAAATGGGAAAGAAAGAACATTCGCACTCAATTATACAATACAGGGTTCTGTTGTCCTGTCGTAAATGCCGACGGATTTTTATGTGGGATAATGGTGATTAGCCTGTATTAGTGGTGGCAGTTGCTTCCTCCGCCACAGGCTTGATTCTCGTTCATTACCGAGAGTTTTCCCGCTTCAAAAGCAGCGGCGACATCACTTACCAGGGTGTACTCATTTTTTGGAGCGAAATAAACGTCCACGCCGATTTCAGAACATATTGCCAGGGGAGTTGCGCCCATACCGCCAACAATTATTTTTTTGACACCAGCTTCCGCTAATGCTCTGACAGGAGCCATACAGCCTCCTGAGCTATGGGCAACATTTTCATGGGTGCTGACACCAACAACTTTATCCCCTTCAATCTCAAGAAGCGTGAATAAATCGGAATGGCCGAAATGATCAGAACGGCCGGCTTCCATTCCTCCAGGATTATT
>JAZBNU010000512.1:0-7692 GCA_036350815.1 Desulfopila sp. | reverse complement strand
CATTACCCAGAGGGGGTTTTCCTGGCCATCTATTACCCCCTGTTCCAGCTCTGTATAAATCGGCCACGGCATCGGAGTCGGATTGGCCCCCAGTGCCTGCCAGATGGAGCGGTGCAGAGGTGATGCCATAACACGAATTTTCAACCCTTTGATGTCCTGTGGTCCTGTAACCGGTCTCTTGTTATTGGTAAGATTACGGAAGCCGTTCTCGGAGAAACAGAGACCTTTGAAACCCGCAGATTCAAGACTTTGGAGGATCTCGCGGCCCAATGGACCGTCGAGAATAGCATCGGCCTGGGCGTGATCCCTGAAAAGGAAAGGGTAATTGATGACCCTGACCACAGGGTCGAAGGTGTCGAAGGGTCCAGCAGTAATTATGCCCATCTGGATGGTGTTCAGCTGGATCTGCTGGAGAATTTCAGTTTCACTGCCAATGGAATTTGAGTGGTAAATTGTAACGGTGATTTTTCCGTTTGTTTCAGTCTCAACCGTTTCTTTAAATTTTTCCGCGACAATATTCTGGGCAGAGCCGGGTTTGGTGACAACGCCAAGTTTGATGGTCATGGCAAAAGAAGCTGTGGTGTTCAAGCAGAAGAGAGACAGGAGAACTAAATACGGCAGTCGATGTATCATTATCGTTTTCCTCATGGTTGGCGTGGGAGTGCAAAATAGAGGCCTCTGCAGATTCCTAGCAAAGGTCTTGGAAAAGGTCAAGAAGTCATATCTCGATAGTTGGATTTTGCCTGATTTGATCTCTTTATTGTCCACAAGATTTTTGTTGTGGTATAAATTGTGGTTATATTGGAAGGATAATGCAATTTTAAAAGTGAACAGAGTAAAAACTCTAGCAGGACAGGATATGGATTTTGGTCGATGATGGCCGGAGGACACGGGAAAAGAATGAAAACACATGATATAGACAGGGCTAACAGCACCTATCTTGCCCTTCTTGAGAATGTCGGCAAGGTCATCAAGGGAAAGGACG
This sequence comes from Desulfopila sp., assembly GCA_036350815.1. Lineage (GTDB taxonomy): Bacteria > Desulfobacterota > Desulfobulbia > Desulfobulbales > Desulfocapsaceae > Desulfopila_A. The sequence continues at coordinate 6,707 of JAZBNU010000512.1, read as the reverse complement.
ATATGATCAGAATGGTGCTTGCGGCTTTTTTCTGTGGCGGCCATGTTCTGCTCGAAGATGTTCCGGGGACGGGAAAAACCACTCTGGCCAAGGCTCTGGCCAAGTCAATCGGCACCGAATTCAAAAGGATCCAGTTTACTCCGGACCTTTTGCCGGCGGATATAACCGGTGTGTCCATTTATGACCAGCAGCAGAACAGCTTCACCTTTCACAAAGGGCCGGTGTTTACTAATATTCTCCTGGCAGACGAGATCAACCGGGCCAGTCCGAGAACGCAGTCGGCTCTTTTAGAAGCCATGGGAGAAAAGCAGGTTTCCGTTGATGGACAGCGGCTTGAACTCCCTGGGTTGTTTTTTGTTATTGCTACGGAAAATCCGATTGAGTCGCATGGAACCTACCCTTTGCCCGAATCACAGATGGATCGATTTATGGTCAGACTTTCTCCCGGATATCTCGACAGGGACGAAGAGGTGGCTGTGATAACGGACCAGCTTTTTGAGCATCCTCTCGATCTGACGGGAGGAGTTGCCCGCGAGGCGGATGTCTTTGAAGTTATGGCTGCGGTACCGGCAGTAAGAATTTCTGAAGAACTGCGATATTATATAGTCGATATCGTTAGTGCAACCAGAAGCAGCGAGCATGTCAGCGTCGGAGCCAGTGTGCGGGCTTCCCTTGCTCTTATGAAAATTTCCCAGGCCCTGGCACTTTTTGCCGGACGGGAGTTTGTCATACCGGAGGATGTTGAAGCAGCGGCATTACCAGTGATAAGTCATCGTCTGCAGATTCTTCCTCAGGCAAAATTTTCCGGCATTACACCGAAAACAGTGGTTGATAAGGTTCTGGAAAAAATTGAGATCCACCTATGAAAAGATGGTTGTATCCACTGTATAAAAAGACAGAGAGCTTCAAGCAGTGGTTTGCCTCACGCTTCACGCCGCTGGGGAAAAATGTCCTGTTTTTTTGCTCCATTGCATTTTTCTTTGGTCTCAATGTGCAGAGAAGTATGATATATCAGCTTTTTACAGCAACCGTATGCGTGCTCTTCTTCTCGTATCTTTTCACCTTACGTCTGACCACCAGGCTGTATATCCGGAGGGTGCTGCCGCAAACCTGTATTGTGGGCACAGAGTTGCGATATTCCATTCTGGTGGAGAACCGTGGCGAACGAGCAGAGAAGGGACTTTTTTATCGTGAGGCTCTGGACCTGCAGCTGCCGGAAAAAGGTGAGTTTCTTACGGTAAAAGAGGAGGGAGAAGAGAGACGCAACATTTTTGATCGAAAAATGGGATATTATCGTTGGCTCTGGCTTTTGCAGCAAGGTCGAATGGCAGTGGCAAAAGACACCTTTTTACCGGAGATTCCCGCCGGTGGGCTCAGGGAGTATGAAATACGGCTCGCCCCTGTACGGCGTGGTAATGCGCATCTGACAGGCGGCCATATTGGCCGGGTTGATCCTTTGGGGCTCTGTAAGAGTCAAATATTCCGCGACAATCCTGAAAACATACTGATACTTCCCCGGGTGTATGAAGTCCCGCAGCTCTTTTTTCAAGGAGCGCGAAAATATCATCAGGGTGGAATTACTGCTGCCCGAGATCAGGGTGATTCCTCAGAATTTCTCTCTCTGCGGGAATATGTGCCCGGCGATCCAGTAAAACATATTGACTGGAAGTCGACGGCCCGTACCGGCAAAACCATAGTGAAACAATACAGGGATGAGTATTTTTCCCGCTATGGCTTGATACTTGACAGTTTTACAGCGCAGAAATACAGCGCAGTCTTCGAAGAAGCAGTCTCTCTTGCCGCGTCTATACTGATGGCTCAGGACAGTGTCAATTCCGTTCTCGATCTACTCTTTGTAGAGAATGAATGTGTTACCTGCACAATGGGTAACGGCCTGGATGGTCATCAGCGGATGCTTGAAGTGCTGGCTTCGGTGAACACCTGTGCAACAAAGCCGTTTGCTGAACTGGCTGCTCTGGTACATAGCCACGCGGCGCTGCTTTCCGGAGCTATAGTGATCCTGATAGACCTTGACGAAGAAAGAAAGACACTCATAACCTCTCTGCTTTCCAGGAAGATACCGACAAAGGTGTTACTGCTTGCCGATGTGGCGGAAAACTTTAAAGAACAATGCAGCACCCTCGATTTTCCCATAACCATTCTTGAGGCAGCCCAGGTAGAGGAGCAGATAGCACGCTTATGAAATTTCCACCGTTATTGCTCACTGCTGCTCTTCTCTTCTGGGGACTGCAGACCGACAGGGTTTTCATTGCACTGCTTTTAAGCGTGGTGCTCGAAGGAGAGCGCCTGGTGAGGAGGAAATACGATCTCGGTCAGGACGATTTTGTGAAAATTTCAGACTTGACCTCTCTTCTCTTTCTTGGTGGTGTTGCCCTAATTCTGCTGAACTATGAGCCACTGGGGTTTCTGCGGATCACAACTGGCTGGCTACCTCTTATTCTTGCCCCTTTAATGGCTGCACAGCTGTATTCAACGGGTGATACGATCACCATCGGAACGCGGCTTGGTTCTAAAAAGCGGGCTCATATCCATAAGCCACTGGATTTTCGGCTGTACTATATTGCGGTTTGTCTCTTTGGCGCCGCCAGCGGCAACAGCAGATCTCTGTGGTTTTTCCCTCTGCTGGTGGTAATTCTGGGTTTGTTGCTGTTGGCTAATCGCGGGAGAGCGTTTCCTCCCGTTCTTGCAGGCTTCTATCTGGCCTGTTCACTGAGCTTTGGATATCTCGGCAGTATAGCTATGGAGAAAGCTCATGGGTACGTGATGCAGAACTCCTTTCGCTTTCTCTACAGGTATTATCGGGAGCAGCACGCGAATCCCTTCAAGACGCATGTCAATTTCGGTGATACCGGGAGACAGAAATCTTCAGGGGAGATTATTATGCGGGTGGCCTCGGCGAGCCCGCCGCCTCTTTTCAGAGAGGCTGCCTATACTTCTTTTCAGGGGGGAGACTGGTTCGGCAATGTGGGAAGCTATGAGTTTCTGGTTCCGGAGGATCCGGAAACCTGGCATCTTGTCAAAGCGCCTCATCTTGAGGGGAAGAACCTTACCGTGGAGCTCAGTCTGCCAAAAGAGCGGGGGCTGCTCCCCCATCCCGGAGGCAGTTATCTCCTTTCCAGTGCCACAATATTCGAGTTGGAGCAGCATGAAAACGGTTCGTTGAAGGTTGTTGACGGTGCAGCGGTGGTAACTGCTTCAATTGCCGTCCATCCGGAAATGCGTTTAGATGGCGACATTCCAACAGAAAAGCACCTTGTCGTCCCTGAGGAAGAGCGTTATGTCCTGGAAGAGGTACAAAAAATGCTCAATGTCGAGCCGTTGTCGGTTGAAGAAAAACTTGCAGCCCTGCGGAGTTTTTTTGCGCGGGATTTCAGCTATTCTCTGAACCTTGTGGGGCGGGGTGAATACAGTACCCCTCTGGGGAATTTCCTGCTGCAGCGCAAAAACGGGTTTTGTGAGTATTATGCAACAGCTACGGCACTTCTTCTCAGGAGCCTTGGTATTCCTAGCAGATACGCCGTGGGGTATGCCGTTTCGGAGTGGTCCGGTCTGGAAGACAAATATCTTGTGCGAAAAAGGCACGCTCATGCCTGGGCCGAAGCATACGTCGACGGCAGCTGGATGATTGTGGACACTACCCCCTCGCACTGGTTTGCAATGGATGCGGAACGGGCTTCCGCGTTTGAGAAATTAGGAGATATTTTTAATCTCCTACGCCATAAATATACCCTTTTCCAGATAGGCAGTGGAAGGGATTACACACTGTTTTACTCTCTGGTGATTATTGTCCTGACGACCTTTCTTGTCATTCGAATCTATCGGCGGATGAAATTGGAGCGATCTGTTTTTTCGACAGAAGAAAATATGCCCCGCCTCTTCCCCAGAACATGGACGCCTTTTACCCCGGTCATAGACTATCTGATGCAGTCTCAGGTGTTTAGGCATACCTGTGAGTCTTTTTCCAGATGGGCTTCGCGCTGCTGCTCCTGGAAGGATTTTGATGAAGAGGAGTTTGCCGGCCTCTATGCGATTCATCTGCAGGTCCGTTTCGATCCCCACGGGGCTGACCAGGAAGCGCTGAGTATTCTCCGTGGTGGTGCAGAAAAATATCTTAAACAGATAAAAGAGATGCAGGATGAGGAAAGCAAGGCACCAGGTGCATAGCGAAGTGTCAGAACCAGATATTCCGCTGACTTTTGGGATGGTGACGAAAAGCATTGCGTCTCACAAAAAAAACGGGCAAGCTTTTCCCGATCTGGTAACATGCAGTGCCGAAGTTGACATGAGAAAAACACAAGGAGTGCTCTATGCTCTGCGATTATATGCGGTTTTTTTCAATACATCGAAGGTCGTCACGTTTATGAGGAAAAGATTTTATGATACAGTCGCGCTTTGAGGCTTTGACTAAGGCATTGGATGCTGCCGAGTTTTCGGGGATTGCCCTTAATGCCGGTGCGAGCCTCACCTATTTTACCGGGTTGGACTTTCATCTGATGGAACGTCCTGTGGTTCTTCTTTTTATTCCTTCAAAGAAACCGGTTCTGATTCTGCCGCAACTTGAGGCAGCCAAGGTGACCGGCATCGAGGGAATGGAGTTTTTTTTCTATGATGAGGATCCTGACGGATGGCAGGCCGTTTTTGCCGAGGCTCTTGTCTTCAGTGGCGCAGTTGGCGCAAATCTGGCCGTTGAGCCCCTGCAGCTGCGACTGCTTGAGTACTCCCTGTTACAGAAAAGCGGCAGGGACCTGCTGTGCAGTGACGGTTCTTCGCTTATTGCCGCGTTGCGCAGCCGAAAAGATCCCGATGAAATAGAGCTTTTACAGAAAGCTGTTGATATTGCCCAGAATGCCCTTGTATCGACGCTCTCTTTGATCCGCATAGGCATGACGGAAAAAGAACTGGCAGGTGAACTGGTCATGCAGCTGTTTCGCCATGGCAGCGATGCATCCTTGCCGTTTTCCCCAATTGTGGCGAGCGGACCTAATGGAGCCAATCCCCATTCCCGTCCATCTGCAAGAAAGCTGACTGAGGGAGATCTGCTGGTTATTGACTGGGGGGCTGCTCATGACGGTTATGTTTCCGATTTGACGCGTACATTTGCTGTGGGAAATATTGACGCAGAAAGCGCTGCTATTCATGAGATTGTTCAGCAGGCCAACAGTGCCGGCCGGAAAGCAGGTGGGGTTGGTGTTCCTTGTGACGCTGTCGACAGGGCCGCCCGGCAAGTAATTGACAAGGCCGGCTATGGTAAGTTTTTCACCCACAGGACCGGGCACGGCATAGGGAAGCAATGTCATGAGGAACCCTATCTGCGGAAGGGGAACGGTGAGATTCTGGCGGTGGGGATGACCTATACCGTGGAACCGGGAATTTATCTCCCTGGAAAAAATGGTGTGCGTATTGAAGACGATGTTGTGGTGACCACTGAAGGGGTTGTTTCTCTCAGCAATCTGCCGCGTAAGATTATCCAGGTGGGATAGTGTGAACTTTTCATTGTGGGAAGATGAATGGCTGCAAAAGTCAAGCGATCAAAAGTAACCGCTGATCTCAAAAAAAACAGGCTCGTCATTCTTCTTGTCGGAACTATCCGCAAGGCCGATCTGGAGAGTATCTATACCGATATCCGATTCTGTGTGCGAGATCTGCAGCCTGGCTTTGATGTCATAACAGACATGCGGGAAAGCAAGATCGGCTATCTCTCAGGTGCGATGACCTTTCTCAAAATTCAGGAATTTCTACAATCGAGCAAGGTTGGCAGGATTGTACGCGTCACTGGTCCTTCCAGGATTTTCCTACAGCAGATTCAGCGGGTAACCCAGAGCAAAAACGGCTATAAACCGGTATATGTAGACACCCTTGAGGAAGCAGAACGTTTTTTACACAAAGACGAAGGTTGAATAAGAGTCTCGTGCAGTATAGCTGTTCCACAACAAGGGAAGATGGTTTGAATCACCAATACTCAGAACAGACAGAGGAAACTATGGCCCTTACATTGATGGAGGGAAATGAGGCGGTTGTCCACGCCGCTCTTCGGGCGGGATGTACCTTTTTTGCAGGCTACCCCATAACTCCGGCGACTTCAATTTTAGCGAAAATGCTGGAATTGCTGCCGCCACGCGGAGGGATCTGCCTGCAGGGTGAAGATGAGATCGGTTCAATAGGCTATTGTCTGGGCGCTTCCATGGCAGGCCGTAAGGTTATGACGGCGACTTCAGGGCCTGGCATATCTCTGTATAGTGAACAGATATCTTTTGCCGTGGGAAGTGAAATTCCGCTGGTTATTGTGAATGTGCAGCGCCTTGGACCATCCACCGGCTCGGCCACCAAGGGGGCCGATGGTGACATCCATTTCATGCGCTGGGGCAACAGCGGGGGCCTGCCGGTGATAGTGCTGGCACCCGTGGATGTGATCGACTGTTATACTCTGACAATTCATGCCTTCAACCTGGCGGAACGGTATCGCTGTCCTGTATTCCTTGCGTCTAATAAAGAAATAGGCCTGACGCGTGAAAGTGTTGACCCGGCAGGACTGGATGTCCCGGTCATACAAGAGCGGAAAGGTTTCGACGGAGAGGGAAGTTATCAACCTTTTCTTGCCCCGGCAGGGGCAGATGTCCCTGACTTTCTCGCTATTGGGGAGACTGTACTGGTAAGACAAACTTCCTCCACTCACGGGAAGGACGGAT
>JAZBNU010000511.1:0-3719 GCA_036350815.1 Desulfopila sp. | reverse complement strand
TAGAGTGCTGTGGTTTCCTGCCCGATGAAATATTCCAGGTTGGATTGATGGAGTTTTGCTTTGGTGAAATAGCCGGGGAAAAGAATCGAGCGGGCTTTATAGATGATCTCGATAACCGCGTCGTCGGATGGCAGGGCCACCGGGCTGATGTGGTCGAAATATTCTTCGGTTTTCCATGACTTCACCAGTTTTTTGACGATCGGAGGGATTTTACTGTGCTGGCTGCTGATGGTTTCCCCTTCGTTGTCGCAGAGAATATGGAGTGGCTGCAAGGTTTTTGGGTGTTCGCTGTTTTTTGACATGATCCGTTATGGCATTTGAGGTTTTCTGCTCTTTTTCTCAATGATGAAAATACCGTATGTGGCACGCAGGTTGCTGAATTTTCGAACGATTTCTCCAGTGAAATCCTGGTTGTGGGTGTTTATCGCTACTTCATTTACTATTCTGTAGCCTACATCACCGGCAAATTTGCGAAAATCGTCCAGGGTGATGACTCTGATGTTGGGAGTATCATACCATGAATAGGGAAGTTGTTCATTCTTTGGGGCACGTCCTTTTAAAAGAAGCTGTAATCGTATGGATATATGGCTGAAATTGGGAAAGCTTACCACAACCTTTCTGCCTATCCTGGAAAGAGAATAAAGAAGGCGGGCCGGTTCGTAGACCTGCTGCAGTGTCTGGCTCAGTATAACATAGTCGAATGCCGCATCAGGGTAATCTTCAACCTCGCTGTTAAAGTCTCCCTGTAAAACGGTAAGTCCTCTGGCAATACACTGTCCCACCTTATTCCGGTCAAGCTCGATGCCGGTACCCTGTACGTTTTTATTGGCAGCAAGCCAGGCAAGCAAATCACCATTGCCGCAGCCGAGATCCAGCACCCTGCTTCCCGGATCAATCCACGAGCCGATAACCTGCAGATCATATCGCATGTCAACGGTTTCCATAAACACCACCAAGGAACCCCTGGAGAATGTTGCGCAGGCGAACGTCCGGCAAAAGAAAAGCATCGTGGCCGGCGTCTGCCTGTATCTCACAGAAGCTTACATCCCGTCCTGCCCGTTTAAGAGCCTGAACAAGTTCCCGCGACTGGTATGTCGGATAGAGCCAGTCAGACGAGTAGGATATAACAAGATACTTTGCCTTGCTCAGAGAAAAGTCGCGAGCCTGGAAGCTGCCATTTGATTTTCCCGTAAGATCAAAATAATCAGCTGCCTTGGTGATGTAAAGCAACGAATTCGCATCGAAGCGCTGGACGAACTTTGAGCCTTGATGACGCAGGTAGCTTTCCACCGCAAAATCGGCACCAAATTCATATGAGAAATCGTCTTTCTGCTGCAGTCGTCTGCCGAATTTACGCCGCATGGCCTCATCGGAGAGGTAGGTAACATGGCCGACCATCCGGGCCACGGCGAGACCCATACTTGGCGGATCGGAAAAATAATAATCCCCCCTCTGCCAGTTCGGATCTGCCATTATTGCCTGCCTGGCCACCTCGTTAAAAGCTATGGCCATGGCGGAATGGCGCATGGTGGTGGCCAGGGGTATGGCCGAGAGGACCATATCCGGATACCGGATACACCATTCAAGTACCTGCATGCCTCCGACGGAACCGCCGATTACGGCCAACAGCTTTGTAATTCCCAAATGGTCAATCAGCTGTTTTTGTGCCTTGACCATATCGCCGATGGTGACCATGGGGAATTTGAGACCATAGGGTTTACCTGTCTCGGGGTTGATGGAGGCCGGGCCGGTTGATCCCATGCAGCTCCCAAGAATATTTGAGCAGATGACAAAGTATTTGTCCGTGTCAATACCTTTCCCCGGGCCGACGACACTGTCCCACCACCCCGGTTTTACGCGATGCTTGTCATCGCTATAGAAACCGGCGGCATGAGAGTCTCCCGAAAAGGCATGGGCAACCAGGACAGCGTTGTCCTTTTGGGGAGAGAGCGTCCCGTAAGTTTCATAAGCAATGGTTACGGGGCCAAGCCGCGCACCGCTTTCCAAAACCATGGGGTGCGGCGGCTCGGCAAAAGTGAAGAACTGTTTGTCCACAATCAACGGTGCGGAGGTGATGGGCGGCTCTTGTTGTGGCATCACTGTTTTACGCTGGTATAAGCTTTATGCTATCGCGGCAATTTTTTGCGTGTCTTTTTTCGTCTGTTTTTGTTGAACTTTGACCTTATGCAGATATCAGGTTTTTTGGGCGGCATGGGCCAGTGCCTGCTCGACGTCTTCACGAATGTCGTCTATGTGCTCAATTCCCACGGAAAGTCTGATGAGGGATTCGCTGATATTGCCGGCCTTGAGCTGTTCTTCTGAAAGCTGTGAGTGGGTGGTTGAAGCCGGATGAATGGCGAGTGACTTGGCGTCGCCGACATTAGCCAGATGCGAAAAAAGCCGCAGGCTTTCTATGAAAGTCCGACCTGCCTCAAGTCCTCCTTTGATACCGAAAGCGATCATGCCTCCAAAACCATTTTTCAGGTATTTTTCGGCATTGTCGGAGCCGGGAGAATGGGCCAGGCCGGGATAGTAGACCCAGTCAACCTGGGGATGACCCTGGAGGTGCTCCGCGAGAAGAAAGGCATTTTCGCTGTGCCGTTCCATTCTCAGGGAGAGGGTTTCCAGACCCTGCAGAAAAATCCAGCAGTTGTCCGGAGAGATGCAGGCGCCGAGGTTTCGCAGAGGGACAAGACGCATCCTGAGAGCAAAAGCTACCGGATTGAGATCGCCCAGATCATGAGCATAGCGGAGGCCGTGGTAGGAGCTGTCCGGCTCGTTGTAGAGGGAGAATTTTGGATCGGTCCAGTCGAACGTGCCGGCATCCACTACAATTCCACCCAGACCGGTACCATGCCCCCCCATCCATTTTGTCAGTGAATGAATAACCACATCGGCACCATGCTCTATGGGACGGAGAAGACACGGCGGAGTGAAAGTGGAATCCACCACCAGGGGAAGATGATATTTTTCGGCAATCGCCGCAACCGCTTCTAAATCTATCATGTTGAGTGTCGGGTTCCCGAGAGTTTCGCAGTAGAGCATGCGGGTTTTTTCGTTGATAGCCTTCTCGAAATTAGCGGGATCGGCAGGATCCACCAGGTGTGCTTTAATCCCCAGTTGCGGCAGAATGGTATCAAACTGGGCGAAGGTTCCTCCATAGAGATTGTTGGCAGCGACCACTTCGTCTCCATGGCGGCAGATATTGATGATGGTATAGAATATGGCTGAAGTTCCTGAGGCAAGGGCAAGGGCGGCAGCTCCTCCTTCGAGTGCGGCGACGCGTTGCTCAAGAATGTTCTGGGTAGGGTTGCCTATCCTGGTATAAATATTGCCGAGCTCTTTGAGTGCAAAAAGATTGGCAGCGTGTTCCGTGCTTTTGAAAACATACGAACTTGTGCGATAAACGGGGACCGCGCGGGACAGAGTGTCCTGGTCAACAGTATGGCCGGCATGCAGGGCCAGTGTCTCAAATTTCATATCGTTCTCCTGGAAAGATTGCTGTGATAGATTAGTGCGGTTTTATTTACCCTGCTTTCCCATTTCCTCTTTGAGATGGTCGACAAAGTCCCTGATGGAATCTCCGCTGCCGGTTTTTGCCTCTGGATTGATCTTGAGAAGGTTTTCCCAGGATTGGACGGCCTCTTCGGGTTTATTGAGATCATACATGAGGACTATTCCTTTATTCAGGCGTGATATCTCATGGGTTGGATCCATGG
>JAZBNU010000510.1:0-12687 GCA_036350815.1 Desulfopila sp. | reverse complement strand
ATGCAGCATAAAACGGTTGTTTTCCTCGCCACCAAGGGTTTCAACACGCTGCTGATCACGCTCACTTCCCAGGGTGGCGGTGACCAGAGCCTGAGTTTCCCCTCTGGTGAAAAGAGCCGAACCGTGCGTCCTGGGTAAATAACCGACTTCACAGCTGATCTGTCTCACCTGATCAAAAGATCTTCCATCAAGACGAATATGATCATTGACAATCATGTTCCGCATATACGACTTTTTATACATCCCGAGAAGATCATTGATTTCGCGAGCACGGTCTCCGTTTTCATCGAGCTCGGTTATAACCTGCTTTTTCAGGTCGTCATATGCTTTGCCTCGTTCCAGCTTGTCAGCAATACCGGACACTTTTTTCATACCTTCTGCTGCAATCTGCTTCACTCTCTCGAGAAGCGCCTCATCCACCGGAACAGGTTCAACGACCCGTTTTTCTTTCCCGTTGGTGGCACGCAGGTCTTCCTGCAGATCAATCAACGGCTGGACCTGATCGTGAACGAAAAAAATGGCTGATAATATTTCAGCTTCACTGAGATTGTCGGCCTGCCCTTCAACCATGACAACAGCCTGTCGCGTGCAGGCGACAACCATGTTCATGCTGGATTCCTTCAACTCATTCGCGGTGGGATTGATGACATAATCCCCATTAATATATCCTACCCGGGCACCGGCTACCGGCCCGCCAAAAGGAATATCCGAGAGGGTCAAGGCGCAGGATGCACCGGTCAAGGCAAGCACATCCGGATCATTCTGGGTGTCAGCTGAAAGGACGGTTGCAATCACCTGGGTCTCGGAGAAATACCCATCGGCGAACAATGGTCGCAGTGGTCGATCTATAATGCGACAGGTCAGCACCTCATGATCACTGGGGCGACCAATCTCGCGTCTGAAATAGTTGCCGGGAATCCGACCGACAGATGCAAGTTTTTCCTGATACTCTATCGTCAGGGGCAGAAAGCCTAATTCAGGTTTGTTTTCTTTTCCAGCAACAGCAGTAACTAAAACAACAGTCTCTCCTGACTGGATGACAATGGAACCGGAGGCCTGTTTGGCCAGCTTGCCGGTTTCGATGGTAATTGTTTTTCCATCTATCTGTGCTTCTACTTTTTTGTACATTTTAACTCCATAGTTATTGCATCAGGGAAATGCCCAGCGCCACTAGTATGACTGGATTATCCACCAGCCCCGTATGCTCTTTTTTTCCGGAAATGCGTGATTACTAAAAACAACAGACTCTTCCGGAGATTTCCGAAACAGTCTGTTTATAATGGCACGAACGTAAACATGAATTGGGCCGTTGCCCTGAACAACACTATTTACGAATACCTAACTCCTGAATCAGTGTTCTGTATTTGTTAACGTCTTTCTTTTTGAGATAATCAAGAAGACTTCTTCTGTGACCAACGAGCTTCAAAAGGCCTTGACGGGAATGATGATCCTTTTTGTGCTCTTTGAAATGCTCAGTAAGGTAATTGATACGATCGGTCAGAAGAGCAATCTGCACCTCTGAAGAACCGGTATCTGAAGGGTGAATCTTGAATTTCTCGATTATTTCATTTTTTCTAACAGCTGTCTGTGCCACAACGATCCTCCTGGAACTGTCTATAAGACAAAATTTAATCTCTTGTAGTATAACGAATTATGACATTTTAAACATTTTCACCTTGAGAAGGTGAAACAACAGGTCAAGGCTATCGAGGAGCGAATTCGACAGCAAAACTTCATAAGACCTGATCCGATGGCGAAAATTCTGTAATCCATTGTTACTGATTATGATGGCAAACACCCTATTCATTAATCAGGATTTTTGCAATAGATTACATACATCATTTACAGATAATGCTCCAGCCAAAAATTGCTCTCGTGCATTATCTTCTTTAAAACACTCCGCGGTAATGGCGTCTTCCACAGAGAATATTCCACTTCTGGTGCGGCGCAGTTCACCAAGAAATGCTCCGCATCCCAGTTTTGTCCCAATATCTGCAGCAAGCGTTCGGATATAGGTCCCTTTACTGCACACAACCCGTACCTTCAACTCAGAACCACACCCTGAGAGAAGAACCGGGCTGTCAACTCTTTCCAGCGACGTTATCTCTATTTGCCGGGGGGCCTTTTGTATTTCTATGCCCTGCCGGGCATAAAAATAGAGAGGTTTCCCTTTATGCTTCAATGCAGAGAACTGCGGGGGCGTCTGATACTGCAGACCGACAAAACTTTGCAGACATTTCGCTATGTCGTCTTCACTTAGCGCGTTCACATCTCTTTTCGCGACTACCTCGCCTTCAGGGTCCTGGGTTGTTGTCTCTATCCCAAGGACAATGGTCGCAAAATACTCCTTTTGCCCTTCCATCAACAACGATATGAGGCGGGTCGCCGGTCTGCCGGCACAGATGATCAAAAGACCACTGGCAAAAGGATCCAAGGTTCCGGCATGGCCGACTTTTTTAATCCCGAGAAGACGTCGAACCTGCCGTACCATTCCAAAAGAGGTGGGCCCTGCAGGCTTATCCACTAAAAATACCGCTGCTTCAAAATCAGACATAAAAAAACGGATATATGGTCAAATGTGCTAATCAGGAAGCAGATGGTTGCTGTAGAACACTGGAGAGAACTTCAATGACAGTCTGATGAGTTTCCTCCACCGTTTTCCCCTCGCAACGAAAGCCGGAGGCATTGCGGTGCCCGCCACCACCAAAAGACTTGGCAATTGCGGCAACATCACATTCCCCCTTGGCTCGCAGACTGACAGAAGTAACTCCGTTGTTTCCTTCTTTGATAAAGGCAGCCACCTTGACACTGTTGATTGAACGGGGAAGATCTATGAATCCTTCGATATCTTCAGGTAAAGCACCACTTTCCCGAAACATTTCCTGGGTCACATGAATAATGGCAAGCTGGTCAGCAACATGCAGATCAAGAGTCTGCAGAACCATCTTCATTAAACGAATACGCTCAAGAGTGTAATTGTCATGTATGTGTCCGGCGACCTCACCGGGATATACTCCTTTAGCCACCAGGTCCGCAGCAATATGCAGCGTTCGTGAGGAAGTTGAGTCGTATCGGAATGACCCCGTATCTGTAGAAATTGCGACATAGAGATTGTAGGCGCTCTGATAACTGATGTCGGCGCCGAGGCTCTGTGCCAGCTCAAACACCATTTCACCCGTCGAGGAACAGGCTGGTTCAACCCAGCGAAGGTTCCCAAAATCCTTGTGAGAACGATGATGATCTATGGCGAGAAAGGTTTTAACCTGAAGAAGGTTTTCTTTATTTTTGCCGAGCCGGTCACAGTCACCGCAATCAAGGGAAACAGCTATGGCGTCTGTGTTTGCTGCTACAAATGCAGAAAGATCGTCAATGGAACAGTTGACGCGCTCTCTGCCGGGAAGAAATGCATAGAGATACGGGACAGGTTCTTCCAGATAGCAGAAAACAGATTTCCCCATATCTTCCAGAATTCCGGCAAACCCCAGCAATGAGCCAAGTGCATCACCATCGGGATGGATATGGGTACACAAAACTATATTTTCGGTGCTCTGGATGCTTCCCAGTATCTCTTCAGGAATTTTCATTATCCTTTTTTTCCAGCTCTATCTCACGGAACAGCTTTTCCACCTCCTCCACCTTTTCAACAGTTTCATCATAAAAAAACTGCAAGGCCGGCGTGTAACGGAGGTTCAGTGTTTTGGCCAGATGACTTCTCATGAACCCTTTAGCTCTCTCCAGTGCTTTCCCGGCAGCCTGCACCGCTTTGCCCTGTTTCAGTACTGTATAATAGATCTTGGCATATTTCAAATCATCAGTTACCAGAACACGGGACAGGGCAACTCCGGCAAGACTGGGGTCACGTACTTTCTGTATCAGAAGTATCGACAGTTCGTTCCTGATAACATCGGCAACACGGGCAGGTCTCTTCTTTTCTTTCTTCCCTATGCCCAGAGAATCAATTGTGCTTTTCGGATCCCAACTATTCATTACTACTTTTTCTCAGAGCTCAAGGTTGCTTCAACCTGTTCCATCACAAACGCTTCAAAGGTGTCTCCAACTTTGATGTCATTATAATTTTCCACACCGATACCACATTCGAATCCGGAGAGTACTTCTTTGACGTCATCCTTAAAACGTCTCAGAGAACCGATTTTCCCGGTATACATGACAACGCCATCCCGCACAACCCTCACCTTGGCATTCCTCTTCATTTTTCCGGTATTGACGAATGAACCGGCAATAGTTCCAACCTTGGGTACGCTGAAGGTTTCACGAACCTCTGCGGTACCAATAACGTTTTCTTCGAAGGTGGGATCAAGCATACCAACCATGGCCTTGCGTATATCATCCAGAGCATGATAGATGACATCATAGGCTCTGACATCGACACTTTCTTTCTGGGCCAGGTCTTTTACTTTTACAGTAGGCCGAACATTGAAGCCAATTATGATCGCCTCTGAGGCCGAAGCCAGCAGAATATCCGATTCGGTTATCGTTCCAGTACCTTCATGAAGAACGCGAACCTTTATTTCGTCGGTGGACAGTTCCTGGGCTGCTTTGGCAAACGCTTCCAGGGTACCCTGAACATCTGCACGCAAAACGACCCGCAACTCTTTAACATCACCATCATTCATTTGCTCAAAGAGCTTGTCGAGTGAGATTTTTGAATGTGCCCCGAGCTCGCTTTCCCGTGCCTTAAGAGAGCGGGAGTTACTTACATTTTTGGCCATCTTCTCATCGGTTACGACAATAAACTCATCACCCGCCGACGGTACTCCGGACATTCCCTGCACCTCAACGGGAGTTGACGGACCTGCTGTCTTAATCTTTCTGCCTTTATAGTCAGACATGGCTCGAACCTTACCACTATGATGTCCGACAACAAAGTAATCTCCAGCTTTCAAAGTACCTTCCTGCACCATGACAGTGGCAACGGCACCCCGCCCTTTGTCGAGCTTCGCTTCTATAACGCGTCCTTTTGCTTTCCGGTTGGGATCGGCCTCAAGCTCAAGGATTTCAGCCATGAGCTGTATATTCTCAAGAAGGTTGTCGATACCTATATTTTTTTTAGCGGAAGTCTCACAATAAATTGTCTGTCCCCCCCATTCTTCGGGAGAAAGGTCCAGCTCGGCGAGTTCCCTTTTCACCCTGTCGGGATCGGCATTATCTTTATCTATTTTATTGACAGCAACAATAATGGGTACACCGGCTGCCTGCGCATGGTGAATCGCTTCGCGCGTCTGGTCCATAACGCCGTCATCGGCTGCTACGACAAGAACGACAATATCAGTAACCTGAGCACCCCTGGCCCGCATTTCGGTAAACGCGGCATGACCGGGAGTATCGACGAAGGTGACATCTCCGGCAGCAGATTTGACATGATACGCACCGATGTGCTGGGTAATCCCTCCGGCTTCTCCTTCGGCTACATCTGTCTTGCGGATGGCGTCAAGTATGGATGTTTTGCCATGATCAACATGTCCCATGACCGTAACTACCGGTGCCCGCGGTTTTCTATCGCCACCTTCCTGCTCCTGATCGAGCATCTGGATGCCTATCTCTTCCGTTACTCCCTGTTCAACTTCATAGCCGAAATCGGTGGCAATCAGCATGGCCGTTTCTACGTCCACTGATTGATTCATGGTGGCCATTACGCCGAGTCCCATCAGTTTGGCAATGACTTCACTTGCTTTTACACGCATTTTAGCAGCCAGATCGCCAACACTGATGGAGTCGTACACCTTTATACGCTTTTTGCTGGCTTTCATTTCAAGCTGCTGGGCAGATTGCCTGCCGTCTCTTCTCCCCTTGCCGCCTTTTTTGCCACGCTTGCCAAGACTGCGCTGATATTCTGCTCCAAAGTGAGTGTATTTTACGGATTTCTTCCCGCCTTTCTTTCCTTTCCGGCTCAATTCATCATCAGGCTCAAGAACAGCGGACTTTCGCCCCTTCTTCTTCGGCCGGCCGTCTTCTACCGGTACATCCTTGCCGAGCAGGTCGACATCACGTTCAGGTGCACCGACAATATTTGCCTTTATGGGTTTTCGTTTTGGTCGGGGCGGTGATGGTTTTTCTTCTTCGACCGGAATTTCGATTGTACCGACAACACGGGCAAAATTCTTGCGGGAGCCGTCAGGCTTGCCTTTTTTCGAAGATTTTTTCTTTTCTTTTCCTTTTTTGGGAGTCTCTTCATCCTCATCTACAGCAACAGGTATGCTTTCTTCCGTTTCACGTATTTCCGGAACCTTTTCTGCTTCGACTGGCTCGCTATCCTCTCCGGAAGAAACGGGACTTTCCTCTATTTCTTCGTCTTCTGCTTCGGTCTGCGATTCATCCGCAGCCTCTGCCGAAGCAGGGACATCAACCTCGCCGCCCTCTTCTTCCTGCTGCTCTTCTTCCTTGATTTCGAGGTTTTCAGAATCTTCTCTACGACCATGACCAGTATCTTTTGTCTCAACCGATTCTGCTGCAGTCTCATCCTCCTGCAAAGCAGGCTGCTGAGCTTTTACTGATTCGCCCTCTTCGGGCTCTTCAGGAAGAGTATCCGGTTCCTGGTCAGTCTCATCAAGGGAGGCCTTGCCTTTGCGACGAATAATGGTGGATCTTCTGCGAATTACAGTAGACCCGGCAGCTCCGCTTATTCTTTTTTCAACGAGCTCTGTCTCAGATTTTTTCAAAACCGTTTCACGGATCTTCTCGGCTGTATCATCATCTACCGTTGAGCTATGGCCTTTAACATCATACCCTTGCTCAATGAGTTTTGAAGCCAAATCCTTACTGCTCATCCCGGCCTCTTTTGCAAGCTCGTAAATCCTAACCCTACTCATCATTTGCTCCCGTAATACCTCTCTACAGCAAAAATACTCACAATAATTTTTCTCCCGGTCATTTCTGAGAGAAAGTTATGCCTGAGCCTCACTAAAAAGTCAAACTACTTTCTAAATGTTTTTCGCCACTTTTGCTCTTGTGAAAGAAATCTCTGCAAACATTTTGCATTTCTGCAACAGTACGCGCCCCTGCCTTTCATCTTCTGCAACTCATCAAGCATGGGCTGGTCGCCATTCCAGACAAAACGATGAAGACTGCTTTTTTCAGCTTTCCCTCTACATGCCATGCACGTTCGGACAGGTTCGCCCACACACATTACTCTTTCTTTTCTTCCGCCTTCTCAATCTTTTCAGGATCACTTCCAGCTTCTGCCTTTTCCTCTTCAGGCTCCGCAGGGGGAACTGCTGCTGCGGTATCTGTTTCCACCACGGGTGACTTCTGCTCCATGCTGCCTTCCTTTTTTTCTGCCGGAGCCGGAGTATGCAGCAGCCCATTTTCTATCGCATCCCGAGCAGCCTGTATCAGCTTCTCTGCGAACTCTTCGTTTATCGCCCGAAGAACCGTCAGTGTTTCTACATCCGTGGCGGCCAGTTCGTTGACGGATACTATCCCTTTGGCAAAAAGCTGATCGGCCAGGGGTTCTTCAACGCCCGGAAGAGCGAGTAAAGTCTGATAACCAGGATCATTCAGGTTTTCATAGCGCTGCTCACTTTTGACATCTATCTTCCAGCCCAAAAGCTTGGAGGCCAGCCTGACATTCTGTCCTTGTCTGCCAATGGCAAGAGAAAGCTGATCATTCGGAACCACAACCAGAAGAGCCCTGTTTTCCTCATCCACCCGCACCATGCTCACATGTGCTGGCGCAAGGGCATTGTACACATATTTCGCAGGATCAGGGCTCCAGGTAACAATATCTATCCTCTCCCCTTGAAGTTCCTGCACGACATTCTGCACCCTGGAACCTTTCATGCCGACACAGGCACCAACGGGATCCACATCACTTTCCGTAGAACTTACGGCAATTTTGGCACGGAAGCCGGGCTCGCGGCTTACCCCCATGATTTTAACAATTCCTTCGGCTATCTCAGGAACTTCCAACTGGAATAATTTTTCCAGGAATTCGTCACATGTTCTTGAAAGAATGAGTTGTGAGTCTCTGCTGCTCTGCCGGACATCTCTGAGATAGGCTCGTATTCTGTCACCCTGCTTAAAAGATCGCTTGGGAATCTGCTGATCTTTCGGCAGGACAGCATCAGTTCTCCCAAGATTGACAATCATATTGCCCCGTTCGAATCGCTGCACAATACCACTGACAACTTCACCGGTTCGGCCCTTGAACATTTCATAGATAATCTCTTTTTCGGCATCCTTCATTTTATGGATGATTACCTGTTTGGCCGACTGGGCTGCTATCCGTCCGAGATCTTCAATTTTGTCCATTTTCTGGCCGAGTTCATCACCCAGCTGGACCTCGGGGTCAAGCAGAACAGCCTCTTCAAAGGCAATTTCAGTCTGCTCGTCTTCCGCAACCTCGACAACACTGCGAAATTGAAATATCTCCACTTCACCATATTCTTCATTATAGCGAACCTCGATATCTCTGCGGCTCCCGAATTTTTTCCTGGCAGCCGATGCAACGGCTTCTTCGATAGCTTCAATCAGAAGTCGTTTATCAAAACCTCTGTCTCTGCTGATCTGGTCGATAATGCGTTTTAAATCTGACAGCATCCTGTTACTCCACCGTTTTTGCCCTGAATCATTAGAACGGACACTCTTTCGTTAAATGACAATGCAATATACATCTCTAAATAGCTAGCCTGGCCATACTGACCATATCAAAATTGATTTCCACTTCTTTATCATCTTCCATTTCCAGCCCAATCAGTGATCCTTCCACTCCAGATATTATGCCGGTAAAAGTCTTGTTTCCTTCCAATGGCTGACGCATCTTGATCTTAGCCTTGCTGCCTCGAAAACGTTCGAAATCCTGAAGGGTCGCAAGCTTTCGCTCCAGGCCCGGCGAAGACACCTCCAGATGATACTGATGGTCAATAATATCTTCAACATCAAGATAGTCGCCAAGCTCTCGACTGACCTTGCTGCAATGGTCCAAGGTAACGCCTTCTTCCGTATCGATAAAAAGACGAAGAACCCAGCCGTGCTGCTCCCTTCTGAACTGAACCTCAACAAGCTCAAGCCCCATGGAAGGCAGTAACTCCGCAGCAAAACCGGCCACTTTATCTATAACAAACTCACTCATTTTCTCTTTATACAAACACCAAATTACATTCTCTACCTATCGCTTCCATACATTCTCGATGGCGCTCTGCCCTCGGACTACAGACATAAAAAAAAGCGGGCATAGCCCACTTTCAAATGCCTGCCGGTACATAGCAGGTATACCCCCGAAACCTTCCGGTTCCAGTCCGGTCAGGATACCGGAACCGCTTGGAGCGGGCAACGAGGTTCGAACTCGCGACCTCAAGCTTGGGAAGCTTGCGCTCTGCCAACTGAGCTACACCCGCAACGGACTCGTCTTAAATGACACATTAAAACATTTTTGCTCAGGAATGTCAAGAGATAAGGATTTATTTCCTTGATACGCCAACGTGCTGTTTTCAAAAGCACCCGGAAGAGAAAAAAATCCATTACCATGAAAACAAACCGCCCTCGACGGTATAAAGCGGAAATTGTATAGGGAGATAAAAAACATTTTTTCTAGTCTCGCTCAATCACCGGATTCTTTTTAATACAGCCGGCTCTAAATTTCCGATTGACAAACATCCAACTCCACTTTACAACAACTGACTATTTCCGGGTGCCGCATCGATCCGGTGGTGTTCTATTTGCTTCAGGATATCTATATTACTATATAATTTCAGATTACATTGCTCTGTTTTCACAAGATAAACACCAAAAAAGCTTTCAAAATCCACCCCCTGTGCATATACATATGTGCAGAGTAGCTCAAATACCCTACATGTTTCTTCGTCATCTGCAAAGCAGAGAAGAAGAATACTAATCTCCAGCAGTAAAACAATAATTTCATGATTGAAAAAACGTTAATAATAGCAGAAAAGCCCAGTGTCGCAGCAGATCTCGTCAAAATACTACCGGGAAAATTCCAGAAGAGTAAAAGCCATTACGAAAGTGACAATCACGTTGTCTCTTTTGCCATAGGCCACCTTGTTTCAATCTGTTATCCGGAAGAGATCGACAGCAAGTACCAGAAATGGAATCTCCAGGACCTGCCAATCCTTCCGGAAGAGTTCCCTCTCAAGGGTTTGCCGGATACTAAAAGCCAGCTTAATGTTCTGCAGAAACTCATACGACGCAAAGACATCACTACAATAATTAATGCCTGTGACGCCGGTCGTGAGGGAGAACTCATTTTCAAAAATATTGTACGGTTCGTCTGGAACAGCTCCGTCGCCGGTAAAACTTTCAAGCGGCTGTGGCTCCAGTCAATGACCAGCGACGCTATTGCCAGATCCTTCGCAAACCTCCGGGACGACAAGGAAATGTTGACTCTGGAAGATACTGCCCTTTGCCGCTCTGAATCGGACTGGCTTATAGGAATCAATGCAACCAGGGCACTCACAGGTTTCAATTCGCGCCGTGGAGGATTTTTCCTCACTCCCTGCGGAAGAGTACAGACTCCAACGCTTTCCATGCTTGTTTCCCGTGAGAAGATACGCAAGGAATTCAAGGCTCGCCCATACTGCAATCTGCTGGCTACTTTCACCCATGGCGACAGTTCCTATATCGGGAAGTGGATTGATACCGCATTCTCTCCTAATCCGGAAGATCCACACCTCAAGGCTGACAGGATATGGGACCAGCAAAAAGCACGTGCTATAATAGAAAAATGTGTTTCTCAAAGTGCAGATGTATCGGAGAACAGTAAACAGTCAAGCCAGAAATCTCCCCAACTTTACGATCTCACCTCTCTGCAGAGGGAAGCAAACTCCAGATTCGGCTTTTCAGCAAAAAACACCCTTGGAATAGCCCAGGCTCTGTACGAGCGACACAAGGTTCTCACCTACCCAAGGACAGACTCACGCTATCTTCCGGAAGACTATATTGAAACAGTGAAGGCAACCATGGACTGTCAGACAAACTGGCAGCTCGGCACCTTTGCAGCTGAAGCGCTGCAGAAAAAATATATTCGCAAAGACAAACGAATCTTTGACAACACTAAAGTGTCGGACCATCATGCCATAATTCCGACAGCGATTCTCCCTAAAAAGCTCTCGGAGCCCGAACAGAAAATCTACCTTATGGTTGTCCAGCGGTTTCTCGCTGTTTTTTTCCCGGCTGCCCAGTTTTTACTGACCAAAAGACTCTCTGTCGTTCTTGACGAAACGTTTGTTACGGATGGGAAAATTCTCACAGTACCGGGCTGGAAGGCAATATACGGTACCACCGAGGAAGACAAAAACGATGTAATGCTCAAACCCATTCCACAAGGGGCTGAGGTTCTTTGTGACACCATCGAAAAAGAGGACAAAGAAACCAAACCACCCCCTCGCTACAACGAGGCAACACTTCTGTCGGCCATGGAAAACTCCGGCAAGCTCGTCGATGACGAGGAACTCGCAGAAGCCATGAAAGAACGTGGGCTTGGCACACCTGCAACCAGGGCTTCCATTATAGAAAAACTCATAAAAGAAAAATATGTCATCAGAAAAGGCAAGGAGCTCGCTCCAACCGGAAAGGCCTTTGACCTCCTGGCTCTCCTTGATGCCATGAAGATTGAGGTTCTCGCTTCACCGGAAATGACCGGTGAATGGGAATACAAGCTCAACCGGATCTTAAGAGGAGAGCTGAGCCGGGAATCATTTATGAAGGAAATCAGAAAGCTCACCAGTCATATCACCTCACAGATAGTGAATTTCGAGGAGTCAGAAATCCGCCGGGAGGCACCTTTCAGTCCGATGAACGGGATTCGCTTTTTTTCATCGCCAACCGCCTACCACGCTGAAGACAATTCCATAATCATCAGAAAAGTCCTTGGTGGAAGGGTCATGGCAGATGAGGAAATAGTTGCCCTTCTTAAAGGAGAGATTATCGGACCTTTTGATAATTTCATTTCCAAAAAAGGAAAACCTTTCAGTGCCTCAGTTAAGCTCACCAACAACAAGGTCGATTTTCTTTTTTCCAATTCTACCGACGAACTCGACATCGACAGCATAAAAGAGCAGCCTCCCCTGGGAAAATCACCAATAGACAATACTATGGTATATGAAACCCCAACAGGATACATGTCGGAGTCTGCCCTGAATGGAGACGATAAAAAGGGTCTGAAAATCAGCAAAATCATACTTTCACATCCCATATCACCTGAAAACATATCGCAACTGCTAAACACCGGCAAGACCGATCTCATCAAGGGGTTTATCTCAAAAAAACGACGTCCTTTTGATGCCTATCTTCTTTTAGCAAAAAATGGTAAGATCAGTTTTGAATTTCCTCCGCGTAAACAACGCAAGGATAATTAACCGGATTTTCAAATTAACTTTTTAGTATATCGGCTCTATGAAAAAATTAAAAACAGAACACCGCTCGAAAAGCGGGCTTGAGCTGGCCCAGACCTGCGCCAAAGTCGCCTCTGATGCAAAGGCGGAAGATCTCCTTATTCTTGATGTCCAGGGGATTTCCTCCTTTACGGATTATTTTGTCATCATGAACGGCAGATCTACTAGGCATGTACAGGGTATCGCCGAGAGCATCGAAGGCGCACTCCGCTCAAAAAGAGTCAAGGCATCTCATGCCGAAGGATTACAGGAAGGAATGTGGGTTCTTCTTGATTTTGACGATGTCGTTGTCCATATTTTTTATTATGATCAGCGAGAATTT
>JAZBNU010000509.1:0-10898 GCA_036350815.1 Desulfopila sp. | reverse complement strand
GATTTCCAGTTCCGGGCACCTGATCATTGGAGCAGCGGTCCTTGATTTCAATGAACCGGGCATTATTTTTGATGTATTCCTCCATCTGGGGACTCTGCTTGCGATTCTTGTTGTTTTCCGGCAGGAAATTAAAGGAATGCTCTTTGCCCCGTTTTTTTATCTATCGGGAAGTAGAACAACAGAAATTCAGCACAATCTCAGATGGGATCTCTATGTAATACTATCCGTTCTTCCGGCTGTTGCTGTGGGGCTGTTTGCCAATGACGCCGTTGAAGAGGTTTTCACAAATCTGCCGCTGGTATTTGCCATGCTTTTTATTACCGGAATAATGATGGTTATAAGCGGCCATCTTCCCACTGGAAAGGTTACTCTAAAGGGGAAGCATGCCTTCTTGATAGGGTGTGCTCAAGCCATGGCGATTCTTCCCGGTATATCCCGTTCCGGCGCGACTATTTTTACCGGTATGGCTCTAGGGATCAATAGAGAGATTGCGGCGAGGTTTGCATTTATTATGTCCATCCCCGCCATACTTGGTGCGATTGTACTCCATCTTCCAGACCTCATTCGAACCCCTCCTTCTACTGGCTCAATTGCTAACATTGCGGCTGGAACCCTTGCCTCCGCAGTAGCCGGATATTTTGCCATTGTTCTCCTGCTTGGTGTGGTACGGAAAAATCGATTAGAATGGTTTGGCTACTACTGTCTGCTACTCAGCATATGCGGATCCACATATCTGCTGTTGGCGTAATTCGTTGGTATTGGGTCATTTGGAAAATTTTTCGGGAACAGAGTAATGAATCTATATCCTGTTAACCTTGATATCTGCGGGCGCCTTTGCCTGATTGTCGGTGGAGGAGAAGTCGCAGCCAGAAAAATCGGCCCGCTGGTTTCCTGTGGTGCCAGAGTGAATGTCGTCAGTCCGAATGCTGTCCCGGTAATTGAGAAACTGGCTGATGCGGGAAAGATCACCTGGCATAAAAGAAAATATCGCAGAGGAGAAATGGATGATGCTTTCCTCGTTTTTGCAGCAACAGATAACAGCACAGTGCAACAGGAGGTCCAGGCCGAGGCTGCTGAAAAAGGTATTCTGATTAACAGCGCCACTGACCCGGTTTCCTGTACCTTTCAGGTTCCTGCCCGGGTGCGGCGGGGGAATTTTCTTTTAACTGTCTCAACAGGGGGGGGCAGTCCCGCACTGGCGGTTAAACTGCGCAAGGAGCTGGAGACTGAATACGGCAAGGAGTATCAGCAACTTGTAGATCTGCTGGCCTATATACGAAAAATAATTGTTGCTGACGGCCAATCTTCAGATTCTCATAAGATACTGTTTGAAAAACTTTTACAGTTGAATATATTGACACAGATACGAAAAGAAGATTGGCCTGCATTACAGGAAGAGCTTCAAGCTGTTTTGCCAAAAGAGGTTGATGTCGGAAACTTGATAAATTCGATCCGATTCCCGCAGAAACAGTAAATTCAACAGAGCTGAAAACGCTTATGCTTTTTATGAAAACACAACCGTACGGGCCTGCTGAATGATGATATCCGAAATCAATTTTGTACTGTTTCAGCTTATTTTAGGGACGACCCTGTGCTCGACAGCCGCGTACATGGTCTTTTTTGTAAAACAGCAGGAAAAAATACGTATTGCTGCAAGAAATATCCTGGTTGTTTCAGGAATCCTGCAGACATTTTACATCATAACCCGATACATCCTGATACAGCATACCCCTATAACCAGCGAGCACGAGTCGATATTTTTCTTCGCCTGGGCGCTGACATGGGCTTATCTCTCCTTCCGCTGGCGCTATACTGTTAAAAACTTTGGGACCTTCACTTCGGTTCTTATTACCATCCTCCTTATTGCAGCTGCAGCAGCATCAAAAGATATTACCCCTTTACCGCCGGTGTTAAGGAGCTGGTGGCTTCCCACGCATGCAGGGATAACTCTTGTTGCCTATGCTTTTCTTGCTTTGGCCTTCATCGGAGGAATGATGTATCTTTTGCAGGAGTGGGAGTTGAAAAGTAAAAGGTTCGGTTATTTCTATTCCCGCCTTCCCTCTCTTGATGCTTTGGACCAACTGAACAGCCACTGTCTTACCACGGGATTTATTTTCCTGACCCTCGGTATTGTCACCGGTACAATCTGGGCGAAACAGGCTGTCGGCAGTTATTGGCGCTGGGATCCGAAAGAGATCTGGTCGGTCATCACCTGGTTTATATATCTGATCCAGTTTCACCAGCGGCTGACTGTGGGATGGCGCGGCAAACGGGCGGCCATTATGGCTATTATCGGGTTTGCTTCAGTTCTTTTCACTCTTTGGGGTGTAGCATTTCTCCTGGGAGGAGACCATATTTATGCCCGGTGAGAGAATTATCCTCCTTGGGGTAAACCATAAAACCACTCCTGTTCATGTCCGTGAGAAAATGGCGATTACAGACGGTTATGAAAAGCCGCTGTTGCGCCTGAAAAGTATTCCCGGATGCAGGGAGTGTTATCTCCTTGCAACCTGTAACAGGGTTGAGCTGCTTTTGGTGGCCGATTCGGCGGCAGATCTGGAGAACGAAGTTCTCGACTACCTTTTTGGCAGCACGCTTCCCCGGGAAAAATGCAGAGAGTATCTCTATATTTATTATGATAATGAAGCGGCTCACCATCTTTTTATGGTGGCTGCCAGCCTGGACTCCATGATTGTCGGAGAAGCACAGATTCTAGGGCAGATCAAAGATGCCTATCGCAATGCTGCCGGATTGAATTGTACCGGTGCTCTTCTCAATAAACTCCTTCATAAATCTTTTTCGGTGGCGAAAAGAGTGCGCAGCGAAACAGGAATAGGCTCATCTGCTGTTTCCATAAGCTATGCCGCTGTTCAGCTTGCCAGGAAAATTTTTGGCAGCCTCAAAGAGAAAAAAGTCCTTCTTGTCGGTGCTGGTGAAATGGCTGAGCTGGCTGCTGAGCATCTGGTGGGACAGGGTGTCACCGGAGTGGTTGTCGCCAACCGTACTCTTTCCCGAGCTGTGGATCTGGCGAAAAAATTCAATGGTCAGGCGGTCTCACTCAGTGAATTAACGAGCCAGTTGGAATCTGTCGATATTATAATAAGTTCCACAGGTGCATCGGATATTATTCTCTATAAAGACGACGTCAAAAGCGTAATGCGGGTAAGGAGGAACCGACCTCTGTTCTTCATAGACATAGCAGTTCCGCGTGACCTTGATCCTCAGCTAATTGATCTTGAAAATGTATTTCTCTACGATATTGACGACTTAAGTAGTGTTGTGGAGATGAACAAATCACAACGTGACAAGGAGGCGGTCAAGGCACGCCGCATTGTTGACGAGGAAGCCGTCAAGTTCGCGCGCTGGCGTGAGGGAATGGCCATTACTCCCACTATACGTGCCATGCGAAACAAGATAGAACAGATTTGTAATGAAGAGCTTGAGCGCACCTGTGGAAAAATGGAGAATTTGAGTGCAGCAGAACGCAGGCAACTGGAGAAAATGAGCAAAGCCATTGCCTCCAAGGTTCTCCATGATCCTTTGCAATATTTGAAAAATAACGATTGCGAACGAAGTAACGAAAAAAAGGTGTATAACTTGCGCAATATTTTCAAGCTGGAAGACGGCAATGACGAAAAACCATAAGGAGCTGTTGGAAGATGAATGGTACCATGTACGCTATTCTGGCGAAATACCTGAGATAGCATTACATTCTTCTCTCTATTATCTTACCGAGGATAAGGACGGTCCCCGGATTGTTTTAGAGGAGGACGATTGTAGGAAGCTTAATGATGCCGCCATGCTGCGCTACAAAGAGATTATACTGCGCGATATTACTCAAGAGAATAGAGATACGACCATCTATCGAGGCGTATTGCGAAGTATCAGCAACTGGCGCAGATATAAGCGCTTTTGTTATCGGCATGAACTGCAGGTGGATCTGATCCGCGATGAAGTTGCCCAATCATTGATGATGTTTCTAAGGACCGAAATCGCTCAGGTGCAGGCAGGAGAGCGACAAAGCTGCATCAATTGCACATTTGAGGACCTTCAATCCTTTGCCCTTGAGCTCGAAGTATCCCTTGCCGATTTAGAAAAGGATCTGAGGCCGATTTGCCTCGATTTTTAGTCTGTATTTTTTCCTCTTGCCAAATACCATCTCTTGGGTGCTGTTGCCGCCGTCACCCATGCTTCTCTGATTTTTTATACACAGGGCTATTAGTCATGGTATTTGTGTCCCTCTTCTGTTATGTCTTTCCTGAAGATACTGGAAAAGAACTGGATCTGACTAGTGTAAGGCCGGCATGATTCTTTCTCCAGCAACGTCATTGTTTTTCAAAAATGTTTTACGTCGATAAATGTCACAATTTTTCTGAATACACCAAAACACCATGTCTATAGCAAAAAAAATACAAACCAGCCTCCTTGTGTGTGCGGTCATACTGATCTCTTTTTCCCTCTCTTCTGCGGAGTCAGTGTTTGACAGCAAAAGAAATGCTCTCATCGGCTACATGCTCTACAAACAGCTGCCTCCTGTTCACTTCAGTGACAAAAAGATGGATGACGGCGTCGCTCAGGCAGCCTTTGATCTCTATATAAAACAGCTTGATTATCAAAAACGTTTTCTCTTGCAGGAGGATATTCAACAGCTGGAAAAGTATAAGCTGCAGATCGACGATAACCTTAAACGCGGCAGTATCGTCCTTCCCGATGTTGGTTTTACTCTTCTTGCCACGCGGATAACAGCGGTGGAAAACCTCGTCAAGCAGCTGCTCGATGGTGATTTTGAAACGGCCAAAGATGAATATTATGAAACAGACCCGGAGAAACTCGAATTTGCCGGAGATATGGAAGAGCTCCGAAACCGCTGGCGGAAGATTCTCAAGGCACAGGTGATTTCTCGGTATCTTTCCCTGAAAGAAGAGGAAGATAAAAAAGAGAAGCCAGAAGATGAGACCGTTCTGTGGAATCAGGCAAAAGAGCGGGTCGGCAGCCGCAACAGTGAGTTTTTCAATCGTCTAAAGCAGGAAAATCTTCAGGATCACTACGACCGATTTTTTAATGCCGTCACCCGCGCTTTTGACCCTCACACCAATTATATGGCTCCTTCCAGTAAAGAGGATTTCGACATTCATATGCGCGGCAGCCTTGAAGGCATTGGAGCCCTGCTGCGCGAGGAAGCCGGCTATATCAAGGTTGTTCGCATTATTCCGGGAAGTGCATCGGCTCGGCAGGGTAGGCTGTTGGCTGAAGATATCATATTACAGGTTGCTGAAGGTGATCAAGAACCCGTTGAAGTTACCGACATGCGGCTGCGAGATGCTGTTCGACTTATTCGAGGACCAATAGGCACAGAGGTGCGCTTGACTGTAAGAAAGCCCGACGGTACCACTGAGATTATCCCCATCATTCGAGACGTTGTGCAGATTGAGGATAGTTTTGTCAAACGTACGACACTATCTTCAGAAGCTGGAGTAAAGATCGGCTATATAATGATTCCAAGTTTCTATCGGGATTTCGAGACAACGCGCAATGGAGGGAGTGCGCGGAATTCGACGGATGATACCCGTCTGGCACTCCAGGAGTTGATCAAGGAAAATATCAGTGGCCTTATTCTTGATCTACGCGACAATGGCGGCGGATCTCTTCTGGATGCCGTTGATATAACAGGACTATTTTTGAAATCAGGACCGGTGGTACAGGTAAAGAACAGTTTCGGTGCTCGACAGATTCTCGCTGATGATGACGAAGAGCTGGTCTATGAGGGACCGCTGGTGGTTCTGGTGAACCTGTTTTCCGCATCGGCATCTGAGATACTTGCTGCGGCCCTGCAGGATTACGGCAGAGCCGTAATTGTCGGAGGCAAGCATACTCATGGCAAGGGAACAGTGCAAACGATCATTGATATGAATGACAATGTCCCGCTTTTGCAGTTGCAGCGGTATGATGACCTTGGTGCCTTGAAAGTAACCATCCAGAAATTTTATCGTATCAACGGTGGCTCGACCCAGTTTAAAGGCGTTATTCCAGATATTATTCTGCCGAGCCTTTTTGACTATCTGGAGACAGGAGAGCAATATCTCGATTACTCACTTCCCTGGGATCAGGTATCCGCTGTTCCATACTCACCATATTCAGCGGGGTATATCAATATGGAAGAGATAAGGGAAAAAAGCAGCGCGAGAATCAGCCGGGATGAAGGATTGAAAATTATAGCGGATGAAGCTTTAAAATCAAAGGATCGCCTGAAAAACACCAGTATTTCACTCAAGCTTGACGAGATGAAACGTGAACGAGATGAAGCGAACAGAACCCGGGAAATCGTTGGTAGCCATTACAAGAAATATCAGGAGGGACAGCGCAGTGAATTTGACACTCCGGTAGTGGATGATATTACGAAAGAAGAAAGCACAGATGGATGGGTAGAAGAGTTGCAGGAAGATCCTTATGTTGGCGAGGCTGCCAGAATAGTCGGTGATATCCTGAGTAAAAACAAATCTTAAATTTTTTTGGTAAAACGTTGGACAGCACATTTTGCACACTACGCAGCATTGAAGATTGTGCTTGAAAATCCCTGTGAAAAATGCTAGAAATGCTCTCTTGTGAATGGTCATTCATTCTTGATATGTCGTTAATAATGAGTGATTCCATCATTTAATATAGGTTGAAAAGCGATGGATCTTGCAGAAGCGTTACGGAATTACCGAAAAAAGATTGTTGGACAGTGGGTCGATTATACGTTATCAACCTACAAGTCGTCCAAGTTCTTCCGAAAGGAGGGGGATAAGTTTGCCAACCCCATTGGTGGAACGACCAGAGAGGCGCTTGATGCGCTTTTTCTGCTTTTAGCAAAAAATGCAGAACCACAGACGTTTGTCGCTCCGATTGAAAAGATCATGAGTATCCGTGCAATACAGGATTTTGCACCGTCGCAGGCTGTTTCTCCGTTTCATGCCGTAAAACATATTACTCGGGAAATTCTCGCAGCAGATAAAGAGCGGTGTCATCTGCTTGCTGAACTCTACGATTTCGAATTCGCCGTTGATATGGCAGTACTGGCCGCCTTTGATATTTATATGCAATGCCGGGAGCGGCTGTATTCCGTGAGAATAGCAGAAATTCAGAGCGGGAGGCATGTTCTTACAGACAGCAAGTGCCCGTCGGTTTTACTGCGCAATATACAGCAGGAAACAATCAAAACGGTCGAGAGTCATTAAACGGATATTGGGGGAGACATCAGCTGGCCGAATTGTCCTTCCGGTTTCCAAAACTACATTTCAATTTGAAGCGAGGTAAGAAATGAAGTACGCCTTCTCATTCCTGGCAGTCATCGGTTTGACAGTGATTGCAGGGCTAGGTTCCCAGATACCGGGGATGCCGTACCTGTTCGGGGTTGCATTGCCATATCTGGCGTTGTTGATTTTCTTGGTGGGCTTTATCTACAAGGTTGTCGGATGGGCCAAGTCGCCGGTTCCTTTTTCCATCCAAACCAGTTGCGGCCAGGGAAAATCACTTGATTTCATCAAGCACAACAGGCTTGAAGCTCCCAATACCACAAGCGAAGTCGTTGCCCGGATGGCTCTGGAGATTCTGACCTTCAGATCCCTTTTCCGCAATACCAAATCAGAGATTTATGACGGCCCGAAAATTACCTATGAGTCTTCCAAGTGGCTCTGGCTGTTTGCGCTGATGTTTCATTACTCCTTTTTGGTTATTGTGGTTCGCCATCTGCGGCTCTTCTTCAACCCTGTGCCGGAATGGATTACCTGGCTTGAGATGGGGGATGGAATTTTTCAGGTCGGTGCTCCTAACTGGTATGTCACCGATGTGCTGCTGGTGGTTGCTGTGGTATATCTTTTCGGCAGACGTATCTGGAATGCAAATATTCGCTATATTTCTCTTATCAATGATTTTTTCCCGCTGGTGCTTATTTTTGGCATTGCCGCTACCGGTATCCTGATGCGATATGTTTTGCGTACCGATATTGATATCGTCAATATTAAAAGTCTCGCAGTCGGCCTGGTAACTTTCTCTCCGGTCATTGGCAGTGAAATAGGTGCAATTTTTTATATCCACGTTTTTCTTGTCTGTGTCCTTCTGATTTACTTTCCTTTCAGCAAGCTCATGCATCTCGGTGGGGTTTTTCTTTCGCCTACCAGGAATATGAAAAACAATACACGTGCTGTCCGCCACATTAATCCATGGAATGATCCCGATATTAAACCTCACTCCTATTCTGCCTATGAGGATGAATTCAGAGAATATATGGTTGATGCTGGAATTCCGGTGGAAAAAGAGTTGCCGGCGAAAAAGGATGAAGAATAGTTACTTGACCCAATACTAGCGTATAAGGATAACAACGATGGCAGTTCCAAAATTAGAACAATTATCGAAAAGCGTAGTGCAGGGACCATCCTTGGCAACCGGAGCAGTACCGACCAGGGACTGGATGGATACGCCTGCCGTATTCAAAGCGGGTAATTATGCATACCCTGCAAAAAAAGACAAGGTAGAATATCTCAACAGTCAGAAAGGACTCAACTTTCCGAATGCCCGTGAGTGGTCACCGGAAGATGACGACTGGAAGCTGCCCGACAACTGGGAAGAAATAATTCTTAAAGGACTAAAAGAGAGACTCGAGAAATTCCGCTCCTTGAAGATCTTCATGGATTGCTGTGTCCGCTGTGGCGCGTGCGCCGACAAGTGTCACTTTTTTCTTGGTACGGGAGATCCTAAAAATATGCCGGTACTGCGTGCCGAACTGCTGCGTTCGGTGTACCGGAACAATTTTACTCTCGGCGGCAAAATTCTCGGCAAAATGCTGGGTAACAGGGAAATGACTGCGGGAGTGTTGAAAGAGTGGTTCATGTACTCTTACCAATGTACCGAGTGTCGAAGATGTTCCGTTTTCTGTCCATATGGTATCGATACGGCAGAAGTGACCATGATGCTGCGCGAACTTCTTCATCTCGTCGGAATCGGCATCAACTGGATCCTGGAACCTGTGTCTAACTCCAACCGCACCGGAAACCACATGGGGCTGCAGCCTCATACCTTTAAGGACAACGTTGAGTTCCTCGTCGATGATGTAGAAAATCTCACTGGTGTCAGACCGAACATCTCCTTTAACCGCAAAGGGGCCGAGATTCTGTTCATTACACCATCGGCTGATGTTTTTGCCGAGCCTGGACTGTATACCGCAATGGGATATCTTGTCCTGTTTGAGGCTATCGGACTTGATTATACCTGGTCGACCTACGCCTCTGAGGGCGGCAACTTCGGTTTGTTTACCAGCAATGAGTCCATGAAAAAGTTGAATGCCAAGATGTATGCGGAAGCAAAGCGACTTGGCGTCAAATATATTATTGGCGGGGAATGCGGTCACATGTGGAGAGTTTTGCATCAGTATATGGATACCATGAATGGTCCTGCTGATTTCCTCGAGGTTCCTGTGTCACCTATCACCGGAACGGTTTTTGAGAATACCGCTTCCACCAGGATGGTTCATGTCAGCGAGTTTACCGCAGACCTTATTAAACACGGGAAGTTGAAATTTGACAAAAGCCGCAACAGTCACGTTAAAGCAACCTATCATGATTCCTGTAATACAGCTCGTGCCATGGGACTGCTTGACGAACCCCGTTATATTCTCGACCATGTTGTAGACTGGGTTGAAATGCCCGAAAATACCATCCGTGAGCAGACCTTTTGCTGCGGCTCAGGAACAGGTTTGAACACAGATGAAATCATGGAACTGAGAATGCGGTCAGGGCTGCCTCGTGCCAACGCAGTGAAATATGTCAAAGAGAAACACGGTGTCAATATGCTTTCCTGTGTCTGCGCAATTGATCGGGCGACGCTCACCTCGTTGATGGATTATTGGAATCCTGGTGTGGGAGTGTGCGGCATTTCCGAATTAGTTGGTAACGCAATTATTCAAGAAGGTGAAACACGAGGCGATGAATTGGATGAAGGCCTTCGGACCTTGGTTTAATGCTGACCGTAAAGGAGTGTAAGTAATGTATAATAAAGGAACAATAATCCCCGGACTGATCATATTCGTCGTCCTTGTTACGTCTCCCATCTGGTACAACGGTCTTGAAGCAGGTCCTCTGCCAAAACCTGAATTACCGCCAGGGGGTGAGCAGAATTGTGTTCGTCCCGCAAACGAAATGCGCGATATTCATATGAGCCTGCTGAATGAGTGGCGAGACGATGTCCTTCGTGAAGGCGGCGGTCGAGTCTCTGTAACTGTTGACGGCAAAGAGTACCGTAAAGGGCTGCAGATGGCCTGTATGCAATGTCATACCAATAAGGAAAAATTCTGTGATACCTGCCATGTTTACACATCTGTAACACCATACTGCTGGGATTGTCATTTGGCACCTGCAGAGGCAGCATCGAAGAAGGAGACGCTCTAATGGATAAGCAACGAAGAAAATTCCTGAAGATAGCCGGTGCAGCAGCACTCGCCGGTGTCAGCGCCCCCACGGTTGCCAAGCTGACGGCAACGCCGGCATTTGCTGCGGCTGCCAAGGGGAGTGGAGCACATGGCGAAGAGAAACCCAGTGGGGTTCGTTTAGGCATGCTCATCGATATGCGGAAGCTTTATGGGAATCCTGAACTGATGGATAAAGCCATAAATGCATGCCACTCCGTCCACAATGTGCCTGAGTTTGACGACCGTAAGAACGAGATTAAATGGATCTGGAAAACCCCGTTTGAGAATGCTTTTCCGGATCACTCAAAAGCTCATGCTTCCACCACCATTAAGGAAAACAATTTTCTGGTGCTCTGCAATCATTGTGACAACCCTCCCTGTGTCAGGGTATGCCCAACCAAGGCTACTTTCAAGCTGCCCAACGGCATTGTTGCCATGGATTATCATCGCTGCATAG
>JAZBNU010000508.1:0-8857 GCA_036350815.1 Desulfopila sp. | reverse complement strand
TCCAGCGGCAAGGTAAGTCCCACATCAAAAACATCATGACATGAGGGACATATGAAGAACACCTGCCATTGGTCCTTCCCTGGTTTCAACATGGAATGAAACCCATCAAGATAACCGCAGGTCGGACATTGTTTAAATTCTTCAGTAACGGTAACTTTCTGAACCTCATAGTGCATGTGCTCTCCTCCATTGTTTTGCGGTATAGCCTTATTGTATCTGCAAGGAGAAATCGATCAGAGATTAAAATTTTTTCTTCAATGAATCCAGGATGTTAATTTACCACAGGAGTAGCTTTTTATTGCACATTGGCGTAGACCACAAATTGAAAATCACTATGAATTGCAGCCCCTTCTCCATTTGCAATGTAGATTGTAATAGTGTTTCCACCGTTAGTGGAAGAGGCTGTCGCTATCTCAGCTGCTGGAAATTCATTATATGCAGTAGCAATAATATTTGCATAACCCGTGAAAGATTTTGTTAATGTAAAAATATATTTGCCAGTAGCACTGACAGTGCAACTATCTACTCCATAGCTATAAAAATCTTGGCATGAAGAACTAAAGCTTCCTTGGGCAATTGGTTGCAATTGGGGTACTACTTTGCTGCTGTTTATAGGCACCACAACAACTTTATCAGCTGCCATCCCGGCTGAAGCTAGTGAAAAGAATATTCCTAGTACCAAAGTAAATATTGCAAATAATCTCATAACACTCTCTCCCTCTATATTTTTTTTGGGAATTACATACAACAAAATTGCACAGACTGTTTAACTTACAGTCAAATGATACCATTTCAAAATACATACTGACAAATTATTTGTCAGTCGTCAGGTTCGAAGCTTACCGCCCTGACCATTGAAAAACATGAAATCCGTTTCCATTCTCAATATTTGCTGGTTTGTTGTTTGTAGAATCGTAATTATACGATATCAAATCATATAGAAAAAATTTCCAGGTAAGAGGATAAATCTACCTTCGCTAGTGAAAATACTATCTCTCGTGAAATTTCTTTTTTGTGGAAAATGCTGTGCGGAAAAAGAAAAAGGGCTTTAGCTGATATCGCTAAAACCCTTAATTTTACTGGCGGGGCCGACGAGACTCGAACTCGCGACCTCCGGCGTGACAGGCCGGCATTCTAACCAACTGAACTACGACCCCGCATGTCGTATATGGTGGTGGGCGGAACAGGGCTTGAACCTGTGACCCTCGGCTTGTAAGGCCGATGCTCTCCCAACTGAGCTACCCGCCCGCTCATTCAAGCGTGGATGAGTATTTACCAGCTTCACTCTGGTCCGTCAAGCAAAAAAGAAAGAAAAACATCAATGCCGCGCATTCTGAGAATTTGCCTCAATCCCGTTGTATACGGTACTGCCGGCCAAATTTTCAAAGAGTGTTTCCCCCTCTTTTAGAACCAGCGCATGTTCAAGTACTTCATCCATATGGTCCACCAGGTCAATGGTGAGACTCTTGCGGATAGTAGCTGCGACATCCTTTAAATCTCTTTCGTTTTCCTTTGGAAGAAGTACGTGGGTAATATTTCCTCTTTTGGCAGCGAGGAGCTTTTCCGTTATGCCGCCGATGGGAAGTATTCGTCCCCGCAGCGTAATTTCTCCTGTCATTGCAAGCTTATGGCGTACGGGAACCTTTAAAAGCGCGGAAACCAGAGTGGTGGCCATGGTTATACCGGCAGATGGACCGTCCTTGGGTATGGCTCCCTCCGGAACATGAATATGAATATCGAGTTTCTGATAAAAATCCTGATCCAGCCCAAGAATATCCGCGCGAGAACGGACATAACTGAGCGCCGCCCTGGCTGACTCCTGCATGACGTCTCCCAACTTACCGGTAATTATTAATTTTCCGGTGCCAGGCATTAACGTTGCTTCTATCTGGAGCAGTTCACCACCCACTTCGGTCCAGGCAAGCCCGGTGGTTAGACCGATGGCGTCCTTATCTTCAGCAAGACCATAGCGATATCTGGGGGTTCCAAGATATTTTAGAATAGACTGTACACCAATGCGGTACTTTTTGTCCTTTGCCTTCTTTTTCAAGCGATCCCGGGCGATTTTGCGGCACAGGGAGGCTATCGATCGTTCCAGGTTACGAACCCCTGCCTCGCGAGTATACCGTCTGACAATTTCAAGTATGGCACCTTCGGTGAGTTTGATATCGTCAACATTAAAGCCATTGGCCTCAAGCTGTTTGGGAACAAGATACCCTTCAGCTATTTTCTGTTTTTCCTCCTCGGTATAACCACTTATTGAAATAATCTCCATCCTGTCCTGCAGCGGGACGGGAATGCCATGCAGACTATTGGCTGTGGTAATAAAAAAGACTCCGGACAGATCATAATCCAGATCGAGATAATGATCGTTAAATGCAACGTTCTGTTCCGGATCCAGCACTTCAAGGAGTGCAGCGGAAGGATCACCTCTGAAGTCCATGGACATCTTATCAACTTCATCAAGGCAGAACACAGGATTGGAAACATTTACCTTCTGCATTGACTGGATGATTTTACCAGGCATCGCTCCGATATAGGTTCTTCTGTGACCGCGTATTTCGGCCTCATCACGAACGCCGCCAAGGGAGAGTCGAACAAATTTTCTGTCCATGGCCCTGGCGATGGATTTACAGATAGAAGTCTTGCCGACTCCAGGAGGGCCAACCAGGCACAGAATAGGTCCTTTGATTTTCTTTACCTGGGTCTGTACGGCAAGATATTCGAGGATACGTTCTTTCGGTTTGGAAAGGCCGTAGTGATCTTCGTCGAGAATGATTTCCGCAGTATTAATATCCAGATTGCTCTTCCCCTTTTTCTTCCAGGGAAGATTAATTATACAATCGATATAATTGCGTACAACAGTGGTTTCGGCAGACATAGGCGGCATCGCCTTGAGCTTTTTCAGCTCTTTTAATGCCTTATCTCTGGCAACCGCCGGCATTTTCATCTTACTGATAGTTTCTTCCAGTTCTGCTATGTCGCCAAGACCATCATCGCCCTGTCCCATTTCGCTCTGAATCTCGCGAACTTTTTCGCCAAGGTAATAATTCCTCTGGGTCTTCCCCATTCGGGTTTTCACCTTGGCATCAATGGTTTTCTCAAGCTCGGCCAGTTCTACTTCCCGCTGGATAATTTCAAGAATTGTTTCTATCCTTTTCTGTACGGTCTGACACTCAAGGATTCTCTGCTTTTCTTCAGTTTTTATGGGAAGGTGCGCGCAGATAACATCTACCAGCTTGGAGGTTTGCTCAATGGACTCCAGTGACTTCACCACTTCCTTCGCTATTTTCTTGTTAATCTGGGCAAATTCACTGAAATACTTTCGTAACTCTCGTTCATAAGCAATAATCTCTTTGCCGTTGTCCTCCTCCTCTTCTAAAGGCAGCACTTCAACCTGAAAAAAATTATCATTGGGGACGAAAGAGACTATTTCTCCTCTGCCTTTGCCTTCAACAAGAGCTTTTATTGTCCCGTCGGGCAATCGCAGCAGCTGCATAACCACAGCCAGGGTACCACGCCTGTAAACCCCATCCTCCTCAGGCTCATCAACACTGGAATCCTTCTGCGTAACCAGAAAGATCTCAGTTCTCTTCTGCATGGCATCTTCCAAAGCCTGTATGGATTTTCTTCTTCCAACTACAAGAGGTGCAACCATATGCGGAAACACTACGATATCCCTGAGAGGCATCAAAGGATAAAGCTTTGTTGTTTCTTCTTTTTTAGGCATTACTTCTTCTCCATTAGTGACTATTCAGCAAAGAGCTAAAAACCAGCAGTTTATCCTGAACTATAACTGTTCAGCAGTGCTTCAGATGTGCGCAAGCAGCCTGGAAAACTATAGTGTGCTTATGTTTTTCGGGCTGATCGCGTGCAGATGGGGTGCTGCTGAATAGTTACCTCCATTGTATAATTACACCAGCTTTATCAGGCAGATTCGGCTTGGTCTTCTTCACTTTTTTTCTGGTAGAGAATAACAGGATAGTCCCCGTTATTAATGACCTGCTCACTGATGACACATTCCTGAACATTCTCTTTCGAGGGAAGATCATACATAACGTCAAGCATGGCACTTTCCATAACCGAGCGCAAACCGCGAGCTCCTGATTTCCGTTCCAATGCCTTTTTTGCTATAGCGACAAGAGCACCTTCTGTAAATCTGAGTTTGACATCGTCAAACTCGAAAAGCCTGGTGTATTGTTTGGTAAGAGCATTTTTGGGCTCTTTCAGTATGCGGACAAGATCTTCCTCAAGAAGCTCTTCCATGGTAGCTATAACCGGCAACCTGCCGACCAGTTCAGGGATAAGCCCGTATTTCAACAGATCTTCCGGCTGAACGGCAGCAAGCAGCTCCCCGAGTTTTTTCGTTGCAGCACCGACAACATTGCTGCCGAATCCGATAGATTTCTTACCCTTGCGTCGCCGGACAACATTTTCAAGACCGACAAAAGCACCGCCGCATATAAAGAGGATATTGGTCGTATCAATTTTGACCAGTTCCTGCTGCGGATGCTTCCTCCCGCCTTTGGGTGGAATTGAAGCAACTGTACCTTCAATAATTTTCAGCAGGGCCTGCTGTACTCCCTCTCCGCTCACATCGCGGGTAAGAGAGGGGCTGTCGGATTTTCGTGCGATTTTATCTATCTCGTCTATATAGATAATACCTCTTTCTGCTTTTTCTATGTCGTAATCGGCCGCCTGGAGAAGGTTGACGAGGATATTTTCTACGTCATCGCCGACATAGCCGGCTTCGGTCAGGGTTGTCGCATCGGCCATGGAAAAAGGCACATTGAGTATTCGGGCCAGTGTTTGAGCAACCAGAGTTTTCCCTGAACCTGTTGGACCTATAAGAATAATGTTCGATTTCTGCAGCTCAATATCATCTTCATTGTGAGGTGCGTCGATACGTTTATAATGGTTGTGCACGGCAACAGAGAGCACCTTTTTGGCATACTCCTGCCCTATGACATAATCATTCAGGTGATCGTTGATTTCTTTAGGTTTAAGAGTAGCCGGAACAGCGTCCTCTTCACCTTTGCCGGCAGCACCTTCATCCTGAACAATTTCGTTGCATAAATCGATGCATTCATCACAGATGAACACATCTGGCCCGGCAATCAGTTTGTTTACCTCATCCTGATTCTTTCCACAAAATGAACAATTACAATCAGGCCCTTTTGTATCATGGTCACTCATCTACTTTTCCTCTGCCAGTTCTTCGCGTTGTGTAAGTACCTTGTCAATTATACCATAATTCGTTGCTTCAATTGCGCTCATAAAATGATCACGTTCCGTATCTTTTTGAATGTCTTCTAAAGGTTTCTTGGTGTGATCAGCGAGAATTCGGTTCAGTTCTTCGCGCATGCGCAGGATTTCCCTGGCGTGAATATCAATATCGCTGGCCTGCCCCTGGAACCCCCCCATAGGCTGATGAATCATTATACGTGAATGAGGCAGGGAATAACGTTTTCCTGCAGCACCTGCAGCAAGCAGCAGGGCTCCCATTGAGGCAGCCTGACCCATGCAGAGCGTCGCGATATCGCATTTTACATATTGCATTGTGTCGTAGATTGCCATTCCGGCTGTTACCGAACCGCCGGGTGAGTTTATATAAAAGGTGATATCCTTTTCAGGATCATCAGCTTCAAGAAAAAGCAGCTGAGCAATAATGACATTGGATACCGAATCATCTACAACGGAACCTAGAAAGATGATCCTTTCTTTAAGAAGACGGGAATATATATCAAAAGCACGTTCTCCTCTCGGAGTCTGTTCTACCACCATGGGTACTAAGTTCATTATGATCTCCTTAAAACGGCAAGACTGCAG
The DNA here is from genome assembly GCA_036350815.1 of Desulfopila sp. Classification (GTDB taxonomy): domain Bacteria; phylum Desulfobacterota; class Desulfobulbia; order Desulfobulbales; family Desulfocapsaceae; genus Desulfopila_A. The sequence continues at coordinate 3,028 of JAZBNU010000508.1, read as the reverse complement.
CGGTTTCAAACCTGCTGCAGTCGCTAGTTTAATCAAATTCTGTTCTCCCTTTCAGGCTCCCAGAAAATATATGATTACGAAGAAAGATAATACTTATTTTTCTTCATCTGTTTTTTCTTCTTCAACCGGTGCAGCTTGCGGTTCAACAAATTTCACGCCATCCCTGAGAAACTGCAGCACTTTCTCATTGAGCAGTTCGTTCATCAGTGGAAGCAGATCATCACGACTGCTGAAGAATTCTTTCACCTGGGCAACAGACATATTGTACTGATCACCAATGCGCTTGAAACCCCGATCCATATCTTCATCTTTAAGCTTGAGATCCTCAACCTGGGCAATTTTTTTCAGTATGAAATCACCTCGGACGCGTTGAATAGCTACAGGCTCATTGCTCTGTGCCAGCATCTCCCTGCTCAGACCTGCTGCTTCCAGGTTCATACCACTTCTTTCCAGCTGTTCTTCCGTCTGTTTTATCATCTGCTGCACTTCAAAATCCACAAGTCGTTTTGGAACTTCAAAGTCAATATCTTTTAAAATAGCCTGCATTATTTTATCAGTCAACTCACCTTCGGCACTTTCCTCTCGTTCCCTGGTCAGTTTCTCTTTGATAGATGTCTTCAACTCTTCCAGTGTGGTGAATTCTTTCCCAACATCTTTAGCAAACTCATCGTCAAGATCAGCGAGTATACGTTCTTTAATGTCTTTGACTACGACCTTGAACTCTACTTTTTTCCCGGCAAGTATGGGGTTTGGGTGTTTCTCTGGAAAATCGACCTCGTGCGAGGCTTCTTCACCTTTGTTCATCCCAACCAGTTTCTTTTCAAAATCAGCACCCATTTGTCCAGAGCCAACTTCAACAGAAGCGTTTTCACTCTTCACCTGTTTCATGATGTTGCCCTTATGGTACCCCTGGTAATCCACAATGACAATATCACCTTCCTGAACCGTACGGTCCTCAACAGATTTTAATGGTGCCATCTGGCGCTGCAGGGTCTTCAGTTCTTTTTCTATATCAGCATCAGAAACATCGGTTTGCGGCTTTTCAATTTCAAGGCCCTTGTAGCCGCTGATTTCGAATTCCGGTCGGACATCGACCTGGGCTTCATAGGTGAATGAACCATCTTCATTATAGGAATGATTGAGGATTTCAGGATGAACCACCGCATCAACATTCTCTTTTTCTATGACATCAAAATAGGTGTCCTGAACAAGCTTCTCGCCTACTTCAGCTTCTACCTGCGGTTTATACGTTTTTTCGATGATGGAACGAGGCACTTTACCTTTTCTGAAACCCTTGAGTTTGGATTGTTTCTGCAGCTTGTCGTACTCACTTTTAAGCTTTTTCTGAACATCATTCTCAGGCAGAGTAACTGTGATTTTTCTTGTAAGAGTTCCTATCTCTTCAACCTTGACTTCCATCTGTTTCCATCCTTTTGACTGTACTCTGTATACTCCCACAGGTAAATTTCAGCCCCTTGCCCGAAGTCCATGCAGGGTAATACAGAAATATTTTCATGAAAAACCATCGTAGATTCAGTCATGGTGCGAGAGGGGGGAGTCGAACCCCCACACCATAAGGCGCTAGATCCTAAGTCTAGTGCGTCTACCAGTTCCGCCACCCTCGCAACCTGCTGATTTCACTAATCTTTACGCAAAACAATCTGGCAACATAACATTTTTTCAGCGATTTTGCGAACAAAATGATATTCATGCAGGAAAATGTGACTCACATTCTCACACCATCATAAAAACATGGATTGAGAAAAGGGTATTCCATTCAACTCTCTCTGTCGCCAATGAACGAACATAGCCATGGAGTAGTATATTCTCCCCATCACGCGAGTTACTCACTTGTAATTCACAAAAACTTCCTCGTCAAGGTGTACGCATTCCACTGTAAATACTCTGGTGAAGCATCACCATGGAATCCTGCAACAGCCCGATAGCTTTAATAAAACACTTTACCAACAGTAAAACACCGATATTTCCAGTGGTATTCTCACCAGTAAAAACTATATTCCCCAGGAGAAAATTTCCCTGCCACTCGGGGTGTTCTCTAAAAACAGGGGGCTCACCCTGCACGCGCTTTCCTCCAGATGTCTTCCCTTGCCAAACATGGCTTTTATGGCTATTATCTTATTTCGTTTTTGTCTTAAGTAATTAAACCTGCAAAGTAAAGACACAACTGAGAACCTCAATAACAACATAACGTATACGGTAGTGAAAATCTTTTCCATGCGCTTCTATTCCAGATAATACATCTGAATATTTCGACGAGGACACAGCTTTTCACTTCTCAATATTCATATTTTTAAAAGAGGAATACATGAATTTTTCAACCATCGTATCAGTTGCTGCAGCGATGATTTTTGCAATGAGCGGATCCATCCCTGCAGTCGCAAACCAACAGGGAGCCTCTTCAAACCTTGAGTGGCAGGTTGTGCAACAGTGGCAACTCCCGGAAAGCCCTGTTGACATTGTCCATTCATTAGACGGTAAATACGTGTTTGTGCTGACGAACAACAAACAGGTCCTGGTCTACACAGCAGCTGGTAAACTTGAAGGTTCACTTCCCGTCGATGAGGGCGTAAACGCCATAGATATTGCTCCAAGAGCTGAGATGCTCTATCTCATAGACAGCAAGCAAAACAGCTTTACAACCCTTTCGATCAGTTTTGTAAAAGAAATCAATACAGCAGGTTCGCCATTCCGGGGGCCTGAAAACGCACCCGTGACACTTGTTCTTTTCACTGATTTTGAGTGTCCATATTGCAGCAAGGTTGAACCTTTACTGGCTGAAGTCCTCAAAAACAACCCGGAAACCGTCAAACTTGTTTTTAAAAATATGCCGCTGCAGTTCCATAAATTTGCCGACCCGGCAGCCCGAGCCGCTTTGGCTGCAGAAAAACAAGGAAAATTCTGGGAATTCCACCACGAACTGTTTTCCGCTGAGAAACTGAGCAATCAGGTTATCAGTGATATAGCAACAAAATTACAACTCGATATGGAACAATGGAAAAGCGACAAG
>JAZBNU010000507.1:0-3928 GCA_036350815.1 Desulfopila sp. | reverse complement strand
TGGCCGGCCCTGCACGTCCTCAAGATCGAATCGCCTTATCTTCCATAAGAGATACTTTCGAAGAGATTCTCGGCTGCGACTATCATCGCGACGCCGCCCAGAAAAACATCTCCGACTTTCACCAGGAATCAGGCTGTACTACAACACTGCCTCGTAAATGCACTCCCGCCCAAAAACGACAATTCGTCCTCGAGCTTAATGGACAGAAACAGGCAATCGGTGACGGCAGTGTCGTTATTGCGGCCATAACATCATGCACCAACACCTCTAACCCACATGTACTTATAGGTGCCGGATTGATGGCAAAAAAAGCCGTTGAAAAAGGGCTCCGCGTGCCAGCGTACGTCAAAACCTCTTTTGCCCCAGGCTCAAAGGTAGTGCCCAACTACCTTCAAGACGCCGGTCTGATGCCGTATTATGAGGCTCTGGGATTTCATCTGGCCGCATTCGGCTGCACTACCTGTATCGGCAACAGCGGCCCCTTACCCCTTGAGATAGAGGAACTGATTAAAAAGCACGACCTCAACGTTGCCGCGGTACTCTCCGGCAACCGAAACTTCGAAGCACGCATACACCAGCAGATCAAATCAAATTTCCTCGCCTCACCCATGCTGGTTCTGGCCTTTGCCTTGGCAGGTAAAATCGACATCGACATGACAAAAGACTCGCTTGGCTATACTCCCAATGGAGAGCCGGTCTATCTGCAGGATATCTGGCCTGCCAACGCGGAGATCAACGCTTTGGCAGACGCCCACGTCACTCAGCAGGGCTATCAAAAGGTGTACAGTACCATCTTTGAAGGAGACGATTTCTGGCAGTCGCTCCAGGTGGCCGAAAGCACCACCTTTGCCTGGGATCCTGAATCAACCTATATCAAAAAACCACCATATTTTGACACTTTCACCACCGCCACAACTCCACCGCAGGATATTGACGGTGCCAGACCCTTTCTCCTGCTAGGCGATTCCGTTACCACCGATCACATCTCCCCAGCTGGATCAATACCCACCGATTATCCCGCTGGAAAATATCTGATAGCCCAGAATGTTGCCCCTGAGGATTTCAACTCCTACGGATCAAGAAGAGGTAACCATGAGGTGATGATGCGCGGAACTTTTGGGAATATCAGAATCAAAAACAAAATGGTCGCGCCGAAGGAAGGCAGTTTCACCATCAAAATGCCGCAGAATACCGAAATGTTCAACTATGATGCCGCCATGGAATACGCCTCGGAGAAAACGCCACTCATCGTCCTCGGCGGGACGGAGTATGGAACCGGCTCTTCGCGGGACTGGGCAGCTAAAGGCACTAATCTTCTGGGAATAAAAGCCGTTCTGGCTCGCTCATACGAACGCATCCACCGCAACAACCTGGTGGGCATGGGGGTTTTACCGCTGGTATTCAAAGAGGGAGAAAGCAGTGATACCTACAATATAACAGGAGAAGAAGTATTTCGTATTGAAGGTTTACAGAACATGAAACCGCAACAGGAACTGACGCTCCACCTCAGGCGTGCTGACGGTTCAGAAGTTGAATTCAAAGTGAATTCACGACTCGATACCGATATCGACGTCGCCTACTTCGAGCATGGCGGTATACTCCCCTATGTGCTCAGAAAAATCATGCAGTCCTGAACAAGACAACACCTGTTCCTTTTTATACTGCCGGTAGAGCAGCCTCTCCTGCCGGGAGAGCTGCTCTACCTCTACAGAACCTCGACTTTCCACCGGGTTGGGCCTGTAATCACTTCTTGATGTAGTGGGAGTAATGCTTCTTATAGCAGTCAGGACAGATACCATGACTTAAATCCGCATCTGAATGTTCATGAAGATAGGCTTCCAGCTGTTTCCAAGAGCCACTCTCATCCCTGATCATTTTACAGTGGGAACAGATAGGAAGAATACCTTTGAGGGTTTTTATCTCCCTGAAGGCTTTATTCAGACTCTCGATAAGAGCTTCTTTTTCCAACAGGATTTTTCTCGATTCAGTAATATTGAAGGCAACCCAGACGACCATCCTGGTCCTCCCTTCAATCCTATCAACCGGTGATATATGCGCTTCAAACCACAATTTCCCCTCAGGCCCCGGCAGTTTCGCCGAGCCCTGTATATCTCCGGCGGCAAGCTGATAGACATATGTAGTCACTCTTTCCTGCTGTATTGCACTACGGATCTGGCTGACAAAAGCATCTGCCAGATCCTTTTCTATAACATCATGAATATATTTGCCGATGAGATGTCTTCCCTCATGGTATTTATCACGGTCGGCGCCGCCTAATATCTCGATATAACGCCCCTGTTCATCAAATACGAAAAACGGCTCGGGGATCGAAGCTAATATAGCTGTACTGAGCCTTTTATCCATAACGAGATTATCCATTACATTACTCCATTCATACTTGCATCAGACATTTTATAATCTCATCTGGAAATTTCTGCCGGAATCGATCCATTTCTTTGCATGGATTGGAAGATAAGGTTCCCAGTCCGCGTCTGCATAATGGTTGCTATTATTTTGCAGAAAGTTTCTCAATACGTCGATTATGTTCATGACACTGCCGTAATAGTTCATGGAGCTCTGTTCTGCTCAACAAACCTTTTTCAACGAAAAACGAGCCGATCTTTTTCTGCATATTTCTTTGTCTTATGAGCAATTCCCGTACTTCATCGCTTGAAAGGAGTCCCATTTTTCGAGCAGTCAACCCAAAAGAACCATGGGCGCTGCAGTTTTTCAAAATGATAATCACAGACTCTTTATTCAGGTAACCAAGTCTTACGCCAAGTTCCCCCATTTTCATTCTGCCGGATTTCTGCCAGGCCAGTGCTCGAATAAGCTGCCCCCACTCAATAATGCCCATGCGATAGAGAAATCGCCCAAAAGGCAGTTTTTTTTCAGGCAGCTTTCCCGGTACAATGGTATTTTTCGTATATACTTCAACACGTTCACCAGTCTTTCCGGCAATAATTTCTCTTGAGTGTATATACTGACGAAGAATTTCACAGGCTACCTGCAAAGCTTGAAATTCTTCGCAGCTCTTTGCCGTAGATAGTCCTGATACCCCCGCCTTGTCGGGATGAACCTGCATGGCTCGTCTCCGAAAAGCACTGTTTACACCCTCCTCCTGAAGGTATGCTAAAAATTCTCGAGAAAGAACAACCTCAGGACCAAAAAGAATGCGGCATGCCTCGTATAATGTTTTTTCCGTATTCACCTTTTTAGTCCCTGCAATCTCGTCTACCGCCTGGAATCACGACCACAGCAAAAACACGCAAAACTGTTGATTTTTCATTGTTAATAGCACAAAGATGCAACAGCCTGAGCAATTTTCTGGAGTGGAACAACTTTATCAACCCCTCCCAGCTCTATTGCAACCTTGGGCATACCAAAAACAACACAGCTTTTTTCATCCTGGGCAATAGTTGACGCTCCTGCTTCTTTCATTTCCAGCATTCCCTTGGCACCGTCATCCCCCATACCCGTCATTATCACTCCAACCGCGTTTTTCCCGGCATAACGGGCAGCAGAACGAAAAAGAACATCCACTGAAGGCCGATGCCGGCTGACAAGGGGACCATCTTTGATCTGGACATAATAACGGGCGCCGCTGCGTTGCAGAAGCATGTGCCTGTTTCCTGGTGCAAGCAGGACCCTTCCGGGAATGACTGTATCACCATCCCTGGCCTCCTTGACCGTCATCTTGCTTAAAGAGTCAAGTCGGTGGGCAAAGGATGTGGTAAAATGCTCCGGCATATGCTGCACAATAACAACTCCTGGAAAATCAGGGGGGAGCATTTCCACGAATACGCGAAGCGCTTCCGTCCCTCCTGTTGAGGCGCCCACTGCAATTATTGTTTCCGTGGTCTGGATCATAGCCCTGCTGCCGGCCTTCGAAAGAATCACATCAGCGTCCAGTTTTTTTTCTTTGCTG
>JAZBNU010000506.1:0-3493 GCA_036350815.1 Desulfopila sp. | reverse complement strand
TTCCAATATGTTCAAGCAGGATACTTTCATAAGAAAACCATACACAATGTTCACCGAAGGCCAGACGATCTTCCCGTGCCCGGAGTCTCACTTCGTTCGCTTACCTGCAGCGTTGCCGAAGCAAGGTGCATGGAACTATAGCGCCTTGCTTCGCGCCTCGCATCCGCGGCAACCTCGGCTGGTGAGAAATCCGGGCTAACCGCTTTTTCCGCTGTCAATCGTGGCGAATAACGCTGGAAAAAAGAGGAAAAAAAAGATAGGCTGTTGTGACGGTTACAGCGTGTAGATTTAGCCTGCTTTCAACCAGGATTTCCGCGGCAACTTGTTTTACGTGGGTATCAGGGCATGATCAGCGCCTTGGCCAGGAGTTTTCTGCTGCCTTCTTCGTGAGAGGAGGAGACGATATCCATATTTCGTCGAAAAAAGAGATTTGCGATATTTTGTTGATTGGTGAACTGAATGTTTTTTCGTCGTTTGTTAAAATCGTTGCGCTCTCGTATCTTTTTCTCGTTTCTGCTGGCGCTTCTGCCTGTATTACTTTGTATTATCGCGGCTATAGAAATTCTTCTTGTTCCCGCCATCAGTGCCGATGTCAGGCAGGACCTCACGAATTCGACCCGATTGCTGAAGAAGTCGATAGAGGCCGGCGCTACCGTTGCTGTAAGGAATCATCTGAAAGCAATCGCTGAAAAAAACGCAGAAATTATCGCACATCATCTCTCAGAGGCAGCTCAAGGACTGCTTGGCCGCGAAGAAGCCATTGCGCGGGTAAGAAGCATCCTGCTCAGCCAGAGGATCGGTACTTCCGGGTATATTTACTGCCTCAATTCAGAGGGTGTTGCTGTAATCCATCCCAATCCCGGAGTAGAGCATACTGATAACACCGGCTTTGCCTTTGTTCGTGAACAGATGGAGCGCAAGCAGGGATATATTGAATATGAGTGGCGTAATCCCGGTGAAAACACGGAACGGTCGAAAGCACTCTATATGACCTATTTTGAGCCACTGGACTGGATCATATCCGTTTCCAGTTACAGATCCGAGTTCAGTGAACTGGTTGATATCAATGATTTTCGTGATATGATCCTCTCCCTCCGTTTCGGTAAAAGCGGTTACGCCTATGTTCTCAATACGAAAGGGGATACCCTTATACACCCGCAATTATCAGATTACAATGCCCTCCAACAAAGCGACCTTCCCTCTGATTTTGTGCAGACCATGATCGAAACGGGTTCTGGAAGTATTGAATATGAATGGCAGAACCCTGAAGAATCCATGCTTCGAAAGAAAATAGCAGTCTATGAAAGTATCCCGGAATATGGCTGGATAATCGTTTCGGCATCCTATTTTTCAGAGGTTATGCGTCCGGCAGTACTGGCGCAAAAAGCAGCCTACTCAGCAACATTGCTGCTCCTTATAACGGCAGCTCTAGCGAGTTACTATCTCAGTGGCCGTATCACTCGACCTGTCGATGCAATGATACGGCAGCTCGATAAAAATCGTGGAAGCACCACCGTTGAGCCTCTGCCAGAGGCTACAGATGATGAATTTGGCCGGCTCGGTTTCGAGTTCAACAGATTTCTTGAAGAAATTGCCTTTAAAAACGAAGAACTGGTCCAGGAAAAAGAGCGCTATCTCAGCCTTTTTGAAACAAGTCCTGATGCAGTTTTCCTTCTGCGGGGGACGATTGTGATAGATTGCAATTCCACGACGCTGTCAATATTTGCCGCTGGTGAAAAAGCTGCCGTCATTGGCAGTTCCATATTCGATCTGTCTCCACCATATCAGACTGATGGTCGTGGCTCGGTAGACTCCGCAGTGGAAATTCTGGAGCGGATGACTCGAGAAAATCTACAGATTTTCGAGTGGACGCATAAAAAGGTGAATGGAGAACTGTTTGATGCTGAAGTTCGACTGAAAACTTTCGGAATGAGCAAAGGTGAGCCTCTTTTGGTGGCGTTTGTCCGGGATATCACCGAGTGGAAAAAAGCGCTTGAGGGATTGCGTCAAAGCGAGATGCAGTATCGCCTGCTTGTAGAAAATGCGGGTGATGCCATTTTTATAGCCCAGGGAGAAAAAATTGTCTTCAGCAATAGCAAGACAGCACTGTTGACAGGGTATTCTTTTACGGAACTGAAAGATATTCCTTTCAGCCGCTTCATTAAACCGAGTGAGAGGAAGGCCGTTCTGCACAAGTTTTTGAATGAGCCCAGTATTTCTGGTGTGCAGTTCACCTTTACTTTTATCGGCAAAAGCGGTCATGAATATATCGTACAGTTACATTCGGTGGTCATAGATTGGGACGGTGAACCGGCAAGCCTGAATTTTGTCAGGGATGTCACTGAACAAAAAAAGCTTGAGGCAATACTCCACCAAGCACAGAAAATGGAGGCAGTCGGGACCTTGGCTGGTGGTATTGCGCATGATTTCAACAATATTCTTATGGGGATACAGGGCAGGGTGTCACTGTTGTCAGTTGAAGAAAAGCAGGACAGTAAAACACAGGAGCATCTCCAGGCAATAGAAGAACACGTCAGGAGTGCTGCCGACCTGACCGGCCGACTCCTTGGATTCGCGCGAGGCGGCAAATACCGGGTTGAGCCCACCGACCTTAACGAATTGGTTCGAGTAGGTGTTGCTTTGTTTGGGCGGACGAAGAAAGAAATGGAAATACGGGTGACTCCATCAGATACCCGGCTGGTGAGTGACATTGACCGTCGACAGATTGAACAGGTCCTTCTGAATATGTATCTTAATGCCTGGCAGGCAATGCCTGGAGGGGGGACATTGTCTATTGCAACTTCCATGGTCACCCTCGATGAATCCTCTTGCAAACCACATCAGGCAGATCCGGGGAATTATGCCAGGATCACGGTTAGGGATACTGGTGTTGGTATGAGTGAGTCGGTCAGGCAACGGATATTCGATCCATTTTTCACCACTAAAAAGCAAGGTCGCGGGACCGGTCTCGGCCTGGCTTCGGCTTATGGGATTGTCCGCAATCATGACGGGTTCATAACTGTGTATAGTGAAGAGGGTCTCGGTACGGCTTTTAATATATATCTGCCCCTTTCTTCAGGGCTGCCGCAGCCGAGCTCTCCTGAGCCGGTTGAAATATATAGAGGATCCGAAACGGTTCTACTGGTCGACGATGAAAAAATGATCATTGAAGTGGGGCGGGCCATGCTGGAAAAACTGGGTTATCGGGTGCTGAGTGCAAGTTCTGGAGAGCAGGCTCTTCAATGCCTGGAAAAAGATGGGGAGGCTGTTGATCTGGTTATTCTTGATCTGGTAATGCCGGGTCTGGACGGCGCGGCAACCTTTGAGAAGATAAGAGAGATGAATCCTGCTCAACTGGTGCTTCTTTCCAGTGGTTATGCCATTGACGGAGTGGCTGGAAAAGTGATGCAGAAAGGTTGCTGTGCTTTTATACAGAAACCTTTCAGTCTTGTCGAGCTCTCCAGGATTTTACGTAAAGTTCTGGGTGATGATA
>JAZBNU010000505.1:0-24825 GCA_036350815.1 Desulfopila sp. | reverse complement strand
CGCAGAGGTCGCTGCGGGGGAGGCGCAGGCAGAATCTCGAAATGATCCTGAAATGAGCCTTCTCCGGGGATAAAAGTGATATAGGAGCCGGAGAGAAGAACGTCGAGGTTTTCCACTTTTTCAAGGCTGATTTCCGGACTGACAAGCCAGAACTGGGTACCCTGCCGTAGAATCCGCTCTGCTCGAGGGTCGAGCATGATATGCGCGGTAACGGTGTGCTTTTCGTCGTCATTAAAATCGATTTTCTTTACTATCCCGGCGACCAGACCACGATAAATAAGTTTGGTTTCACCTTCGGTAATACCTCTGCTGGAGGCAAGTTGAAGCGTCATTTCGACGCCGTACTGGGCCGCTTCAAGATCTTTATAGAGCGGGAAAGTCATTCCATTGTGTGCCGCTGGAGTATTTTCCAGTGCTTTAGGAGTGTGCAGGACAATGCCACCCTTCATCAGGGATGCCAGTGATTCGACGCGGACCTGCAGGTTGGTAAGCTTTCCGGAAAGAGTAACTCCGCTGGCATTACAAAAGCGGCTGCCTTCTCTGACCAGATGAGCATATTCCGGTTTGATGAAAAGAGAGATAATCACGGAGCCGCTGTCTTTGGAGAGCCGGTGCTTGGTGATGGAACCAATAGTGAGATTACGATAATAGACTTCCGAACCATTATGGATACTGCCGAGTTCCTCAGCGCGAAGGTTGATATGGAGTCCCGGCGTCTCTTCCGGAATAGGCGGCGGCGACGACAGACCAACAAAATTTGTTGTTCTCTCACTTGAGATGCCTGGTTGAAAACCGATGTAGCTGCCGGACAACAGAGTATCGAGTCCCTGGATGCTGGCCGCGGAGATTTCAGGTCGAACTATCCAGAATCGAGCATCTTCAGAGAGAAACTTTTCAGCAGATTTGTCCATGCTGATCAGTGTTTTTACTCTTCTGTTGTCCAGGTCGGGTTCGATCCCACTTACAGTGCCTATGGGGATGCCGCGGATGATAACTTGAGTTTTTCCCTGGGTAATGCCGCTGGCATCCTCGAAATAGACGGTGACGGTAATTCCAGCCTCCTGGTAACTGGTGTATACAATCCATAGACTGATGCAGAAGGCGATGACGGGGAGAGTCCATATCGGAGAGATTCTCCTTTTTTTCTTGAGAACGGGAGTAGGCTCCATAAGTTATTCTCCTCGGTTTTGTCCGGGTCGTTCGTGGGATTCCATGTCCCACATCAGCCGTGGATCAAAAGTCAGGGTTGCCAGCATGGTACTGATGACAACCAGGCAGAAATAGGTGGCGGCAGGTGCTGTTTCCACAGTGGTGAGAAAGCCGAAATTAATAAAGAATCCAAGTAAGGCGATGACAAAAATATCAAGCATTGACCATCTGCCGATAAACTCAATAAATCGGTACATGATCGTTTTATGGCGCAGGAAACGGCGGCGTTTCAGACTGACGGTGAGTAAAACGATGGCTAAGCCAACTATTTTAAAAAGAGGGATAAGAATTGAGGCTGCCAGAATGATCATTGCGATGATATAGGAACCATCCTGGAAAAACTGTCGTATTCCGTCAAGAATGGTGGATTTACTGGGAATGCCCATGAATTCAACATGCATCATCGGCAGGAGATTGGCTGGGAAAATTAGTATTGCCGCAGTTGCGATGAAAGCCCAGGTTCGAGATATACTTGCTGGTTTGCGCAAATGAAGTCTGGCACCGCAGCGGTCGCAGAAATGCTCGTCGTCAATGTTATCGGGTAAAGACGGTATAAGTTTGCCGCATTCGCGGCAGAGGACCAGATTGTGAGATGCAGCGGTATCGCCGCTGGAAAGGCGAATTGTCGGCGGGGACAATGGAAACTGTTGTCCAGACTGCCCTCTGCTTTCGATAAGGGCCCAGAAACTTTCCCTGCATATCGTCAGAGAGGCGGCCAGTGTGACCAGAACCAGTGCTGCAAAACAGTAAAACCCGAGATTGAAGGATATTTCAGTGGAGTGGTGCATCTTGACAACAGTGATGCTTATGCCGAGGAGGTACACTTCGAGCATGGCCCACTCATCGAGAAAACAGTGGGCTCTGAAAAGTCTGCCGAGGAAAAACGGATGCTTCCTGAGGGCGAGACACGTTGATACCGTTGCCAGAAATGAGAGCTTGATGAAGGGAAAGACGACTGCAGCCAGAAAGACCACTATGGCGACGATATAATATTCCTGGTGGATAAATTTCAGGATAGTCTGTAAAATTGTGCCGCTTTCACTCATTCCCAGTTTCTGAAATGTCAGAAGAGGCAAAAAAACAGCAGGAAAGTACAGAAACAGTCCGGTGTATGCAAGAGCCAGGCTTCTGGCAATGGTTTCCCGGCAATAGCGCAGCAGGATTCGGCCGCATCTTGGGCATGTAGCTTTATGTCCTTGTGACGGCGCAACTTTATGCACCAGGAGATCACAGTCGGGGCAAGCGATAAACCACGCGTTTGTGTCGATTATGTTCTGCAAAGAAATAGTTCACGAAGAGGGACCCACCGGGGAGTTTCAAAACACTCCACCTGGGAAGGATTTTGGCACTTCATCACCTCTGCCGGCTTTGTGGGAGGGATGTTGCCGCCATGGAAAAGTTGTTTCTTAAAAAGTAATCGGAATTATTCTTTTTGTCTAAGGATTTTTCAACACGTTAAGCCGGGAAGGAGGGCATGTTGATTCTCGGTTTTTCAAGGAAATATCCATTCATTTTTCATCTATAACTGGTAAATAGAACATGGGCACAGAGAATGCCAACCACAGGCCTGGAGAGAATACATGAAGCGATGGCTGCAGATTACCCTTGTTGCTGACCCTGTTCTGGTTGATGCTATTGCAGACTATGCGGTCGGGATGATAGATGCCGGTGTAGAGATAGAAGAAAACGATGATATTACACGAAAAAAAATAAATATATATATTGAAAAAGAAGATCTTTCTCTGGCTGAAATGGATACAATCGTACTGCAGCTGGAAGGACATATTTTCGAATTAGCCGAAATATTTCATGTCCAGGTACCGCAGCTCAGCAGGCAGACCTTCGGAGAAGAGGACTGGGGTAAAAACTGGAAAAAATATTTTTCTCCCTTTGCCGTTGCTCCCGGATTGATTATTGCTCCGACCTGGGAACACTACCAGGCGCAAGGCCATGAAAAAGTGCTGATAATGGATCCGGGGATGGCTTTCGGCACAGGGCACCATGCAACCACGGCACTGGTTGTTGAGCTACTCATGGAAGTGATACGCGATTATGATGCAAAACAGTGTGTTCTTGATGTCGGCACGGGAACGGGTGTTCTTGGCATGGCTGCTGCTTTGCTGGGTGCTGAACAGGTTTATGGAATCGACAATGATCCGGTTGCGGTGGCAGTGGCGGCTGAAAATATTGTGAAGAACGATCTCGGTTCCCGCATGGATGTGGCTGATATACCTCTCAAGGAGGTCCGCGGTCCTTATTCGCTCGTCCTGGCAAATATTGTCCATGATGTGCTGGTAACCATGGCGGCAGATCTGTACAGGGTGACGTCCCCGGAAGGACACCTTATCCTCTCCGGGATTTTACAGGGGGAACAGGTTGATTCCATACGTTCGCTGTATGAGCGCCACGGTTTCAGCTTCCTGCGGCAGCTTGGCCGCGGGGAGTGGGCAGCGCTGCTCTTCCGGAAGGACAATAGGGACCACTGAGAACGATACGCGAAGTGAAAGAGAAACGTGACGAGGAGGAAGGAGTGAATTATTCTTTTGTCGCGGCATCCATGGGAGTGAGCTGATAATCCTGATCGAAGATGATGGCGATTCCTGTGTCTTCTACGCGAATGACGACACCTGTAGCTTTTACCCAGATGTTGTTTCCGGTAATTTTTTTAAGGCTGTCGGCAGAAAGGACGAAGCGCAGTTTTTTCAGCTGTTCGAGAGTAACCAGAAACTCGACATAGACTCTGGAAGCCAGCGGAATCTCCAAATGAGTGGTAAGAAAGGCGCCTCCGGAGCTGATATTGGCGGCAGAGGTTTTGTCCACGATGCTCTCTCCGTCGCTGCCCGTTTCGGCAGTTACTATGGCTTGTATATCCAGAGAGAAACGTTCCTGCAGTCTGCGGTCTTTCGGTTCCATGGTATACGAATGAAGTATTGGGAGTAAAAGGTGACGGCCCTGTAAATATCTCTGCTTTCTGCTGCCTTAAAGCATTCAGCAACAAACATATCTCTTTCAGGAAGGCTGAAATTTCCGTGATGAGATGACACCAAGTGAAGAAGGCAACACGGGAAACTCTTCTTTCCCTTCTTTTTGTACCATTTTTATTGATTATTCAAAAACGTATTTTATCAAATGAGACGCTTTTTTTTCAATCCCGTACAACGTCAGGGCGATACAGTGACTCTCCGTGAGTCAGAGTCTCGTCATATCTGCAGAGTTCTGCGCCTCAAAGAAGGGGAGAGCGTTGAACTTGTTGATGACACCGGAAGAGTCTTCTCCGCGATAATCAAAGAAGCAGCGCAACTGGTTCGCCTGGTTGTTCAGGGGGAAGGATATACGCCTGCGTCCGGTAGCACCAGGTTGCTGGTGGGAGTGAGTGCAATAAAAATAAAAAAAATGGAGCTGCTGCTGCAGAAATGTACCGAACTCGGTGTTGATGCATTCTATCCTGTTGCCGCTGCCCGCTCTCAGGGCAACCTGATACGGCAATATGAAGGAAAGAATGAACGATGGCACCGCATCATTGAAGAAGCCTGCAAACAGAGCCTCCGGCCATTGCCCATGGATCTTCACAAAATGGTCTCTTTTGCTGAACTGCTTTGTCTGCCGGAAGTGCAGACTGGGGGCAGCAACCTTCTTTTCTATGAAAAGGAGCAGAAAACCAGCCTGGTACCATGGCTGGCTGAATGCAGAGCCGGCAGTACCATTATGCTCCTTTTTGGACCAGAGGGCGGTTTTACAGGGGAAGAAGTTGCCGATGCGCTATCGGCCGGCTGGAGCACAGCTTCACTGGGAGAGCGCCTCCTTCGGGCTGAAACTGCTGTGATTGCAGCCGTCTCTATCGTACAGCATCATCTTGGCCATATGTAGCTGCCTTTGTCGGGATTGGGGCAAAAGATGATGATGGAATCCAGCCGGACCTGTCCCGCTCATCACGAACGTAGTGATATGCACCATACTGCTTTTCGGCGTAAACCAGGGAGCCTTCCTCGACTATGCCAAGTGATGAGGCGGAGTTGAAGGGAGAAAGCAGGAGTCGGGTGTCGGATATAAGCACTACACCGCCGCTCCAGGAGACACGCTGCTGCCAGGCACCGAGGGCGGAGATACAGACGACAGCAAC
This sequence comes from Desulfopila sp., assembly GCA_036350815.1. Taxonomy (GTDB): domain Bacteria; phylum Desulfobacterota; class Desulfobulbia; order Desulfobulbales; family Desulfocapsaceae; genus Desulfopila_A. The sequence continues at coordinate 19,496 of JAZBNU010000505.1, read as the reverse complement.
AAAAAACAGACATGCTGCATCTGCTTTTTTCCCCAAAGAAAAGCGAAGACGCAACAGCACCAGCAACGCGGCGGCAGCGTATCCCGCCAATGCCAGCAAGGCCCACTGATTCATATCAAAGAAGCTGAAGAATTCTTCTCTGAAGCTTTTATCTTTTTGGAACAGACCTGTTTTTTGCCGGATGAGCTCAAGATCTCCCTTTATATCATTGTCGCCCGGGGTAATTCGCAGTGCTCGCATATACTGCAGTATTGCATGACCATAGCGGCCGTTGTTTGCATAGCTGTTGCCGAGGTTATGGAGAAGGGGGGCTGAAAGACCAAACTCATCTATCAGACTGCGATAAAGACCGATTGCTTCCTCATAGCTGCCATCGTTATATGCCTTGTTAGCAGCATCGAATCTCTGCTGGGGGTTCTGCAGGTCGGCGCCCTGCAGTGTGGTGGTGCAGAGTACCAGAAAAGTGCTGAGCACAAGAATACGGGATATATATGAGCTCACCGCCTCACCTCCAGTTCTTTCTCCAGGGTATCAAGGAATGTTCTCATCTCCTCATTGGTTGGAGGAGGACCGCCGTATCGGAACTTTTCCGCGGTTGAAAAGATATGGATGAAGGGTGAATCCGGCGGCAGCCTTTTCTGCAGATCAGCCAGAGTGATCGCAGAGGGCTCTTTTTGCCATAAAAATGCCCAGTGCATCTGAATTACGCTACGACAGCCCTGGAGAAATTCATCAACATTGTTATCCATCACAGCTTGTCGTAAACCCTTCCTTTTTTCGGCGATATCACGAAGGACAAGGCGATGCTGCACCTCTTTACTGTGTCTGCGGCGATGCCTGTTACGGAGAAAAATACCGAGTGCCCCGATCAATATTACAGTACAGAAAATCCAGGCGGCAATATACCAGCTTCGGTGAAACACCGGCGAGATAGTGGCATGTCGGCCAATTTCAAGATGCGTGTGCAGAGGGAGAGGAGCAACACGTTCTTCCGCTATTCTTTCCTGTTGGCCGGTGACAGGTGAACGCTGCTGTTTCTCCTGTTCCTGGGAGCTTGTATTGACTGTCAAAGGCAGCGGGCTGGTGGTCCGGGTGATATATTTTTTCTTTTCGGGATCAAAGTAACTGAAAGAAAGAGAGGGAATCTCGGTAACCTCAGTGCTTTCAGCTACCAGGGCCTGCTCGAAGACCTTTTTCCCTTCTGGTTCCTTCGAGCCTTTGCTGAAGGTGGCTGTGGGGGTATAGGTTTTCCATTCCTTGCCCTCAGGAAAGGAAGGGGCGGAGACTCTGTCGAAGTTTCCTGTCCCGCTGATGGTCATAACCAGTGTCACAGGTTCACCTGCTTCGATTTCATCCTGGTTAGCCGTTGCGGAAAAGTTAAACGACCCTATAGCTCCGCTGAAATGGGCAGGCTGCCCTTCAGCAGGGAGGGGCTGTACAATAAAAGTATGTTCCGGAGTAGACAGCGAGACCTCTTTGCGACTGATACTGTTAAAAAAACCATCAAAAAAGTCGTCATTGAAAAAATCGTCCCTGAACAGAGGATGCCGGTTGGGCATTGTTCTGGTGGGTCTCTGTGGTACAAGAAGAGTGGCATCAAGCTGGATGCGGAGATTATGGCGTCCATCCTTGACCGCGGACACGGCAGATTTCCAGGAGATGGTAGAATAGTCTTCTCCTTCGTAGCTCTCAGCCATCTGCTGCGGTGGGTCCACCGGTGGAGAGAGTACAAAAGCATCTCCTTTAATTTCCGGGAGCTTGGGGATTTCAACCCGAATACCCCGACGAAAATATGCTTTAATTTCTACGGGAAGTACTTCACCGGTATAGATGCTGCTCTTCAGGCCTGATATGGTGACGAAAGCGAGATTGTCAATTTCATTGCGCCCGTCACCTTTGCCGTCGGGTGAACCCTCGTGGTGCCTTTCTGCTGCTGTAACGGTAAATGAGAGGGGTTCTGTGGTGAGTGTTTCGCCATTAACCTCTACCGTGCATGGCGGAAGGGTATACTCTCCTTCCTGCTGCGGCTGGAGAATAAAGGTGGAGGTGATGGAGCTGGAAGAAGATCCGTTAATGATACTGGTGCGAACACTTTGACCGCTCTGGTGAAAAAGAAGATGCTCTACTTCGGGGAGGGTGATATCGGCAGAGCGTGCACCGTTGACGGTGATGGTTAAGACCGCAGTGTCATGCAGAGAAAAAGAGGTAGTGTTGAGAGTGGCGCTGAGAGTGAGGTTGTCCCTGGCTGCTGCCTGATTTACTCTCAGAACGGCAGCAACCAAAAAAACAAGAATCACGACCAGCATCATCGCTGTGGAATAGTTCCATCCAGTTTTTCGGGTGATCATCACCAGTCTCTCCCTTGGCTGTTTTGAGGCTCGCCAGGCTCTGTCGGGACAAGGTTGAAAGCACCTTCTTCATTTCGCATTGCTTCCAGAAGCTGACTGGCTTCTTCTTTGCTCATTTTTCCTTCCTCTTCCTGTGACGGTTCCTGCACCGCTGTTTCAGTATTACTGTCGGATGTTTCATCGTTGCTGTCGCCAGGGGAGTCCGGTTGTCGGGGTTGGTCTTTCTCCTGGTGTTGCTGATTGTCTTGAGGGGGCCCGCTGTTTTGCTGATTTTCCGAGGTATCCTGCCGGTTCGCCTGTGTATCCTGAGGGTTTTCCTGCTCTTCCGGGGAATTTTTCTCTTTCTGGCCGTTGTTTTGCTTGTCGTTCTCGCCGGAGTTGTCGTTGTTGTCCCTGCTGTTCTGGCTGTTTTGCTGTTTTTGCTGCCGTAGTTCTTCGAGCTTTTTCTTTACCAGATTGAGGTTGGTACGGGCTCTGTCGTTGTCGGGCTGCAGCTCCAGTGCGGCCTGATATGACGCTACGGCATTTTCCCACAGGGTGAGGGTTTTATCGGGGTCGGCCTGGAGGTTTTCTTCACCTTTTCTGAACTGGGCATTGCCCCGGTTGTAATAGGCCTTTTCCTGGAGAGAAAGATCGCTGCTCTGCAGTGCTTTGTCGAAAGAGGCTATGGCCTGTTCATGGAGATTGTTCTTATAGGCTGCTGTGCCGTGGTTATAGTGAAGCACTGCATTTCCGGGATCTTTCTCCAGGGCGTTTTCGTAGTATGCCGATGCGGTGAGAAAGTCGTTTTGGATATAGGCATCTTCTCCTGGTGATGCCTGGGCAGGAAGAGGATGTGTCATCAGCATTGAGGCCGTGAGTAAAAAGAGAGAAAGCTTCAATTTTTTAGACCAGGTTTGGAACAAAGGTGCAGAACGGGGCGCAATCTTGCGGTCGTCGATTAGATATTCGACAAGCAGAAGAAGCAGGGCGGCAGCGATAAACCAGGGGAAGCGTTCAATCGGGATTTTATGCCTTTTTTCGGCCAGCTCTTCCTTAGGAATCAGACTGAGCTTTTCCCGGTAAATAGTCTGTAAACCTTCTCCGTTTGCACCTAATGGGGCATAGAGCCCCTGGGTTTTGGCGGCAATTTCCTCAAGGACCTGCTCATCCAGCCTGGAGAGCACGAATTTACCGTTTTCGTCTTTGACAAAACCTTCGCTGCCGCCTTTCCCCAGAGGGATCAGTTCTCCCTGTCGGGTTCCGACCCCGACGGTAAAGATGGTCATGTCTTTTGCAGCAGCCTCTTCAGCTGCTGCCACCGCATCTCCCTGAAGGTTTTCACCATCGGTGATAATTATCAGAAGCTTGTGATTTGCATCATTATGCAGGATTGTGTCTGCTTTTCGGATGGCGCTGGCCAGGTTGGTCCCCCGGCTTGGAATGACCGATGTATCAAGAGCTTGAAGAGATTCTTCAAAAGCGGAATAATCAAGGGTCAGGGGGCATATGAGAAAGGCCTGTCCGGCAAAAGGCAGCAGGCCGACGCGATCACCGTCGAGCTGTTTGACAAAGTCCTGGATGGCCAGTTTGGAACGTTCCAGTCTATTGGGACGGATATCCTCAACCTGCATACTGGTGCTGGTATCGACGGCGAAAAGGATATCGATACCCCTTCTCTTCACATCGATCCAGTGATGCCCGTACTGCGGGCGTGCCAATGCCAGAAAACCGGCGGCAAAAACAGCGAGGAGGAGTAAAAATTTCAGCTGTCTCTTTTTTGTTGAGACATTGCGGGTCAGTCCGGCCAGCAGCGATTTTGCGGCAAAATTCTGCAAAGCGGACTGCTGCCGCTTCTGCATATGGCGATTGATGAGATGCAGAGCAATGCAGAAAAACAGTCCTGCGACTATCCAGAGAGGTTCAGCAAAGAGCATAATACACCTAAGGAAGACGACGGCGTTGAACAAAAAAGGACAGAGTCAGCAGCATGAAGACCACAGCCAGGCAATAGGGGAAAAGCTCCCGGTAATTTTCAAATTTTGTGATTGAGCGGGTTGTGGTTTCCATGGTGTTGATTTCTTCGTATATCTGCGTAAGTGAACGGGTGTCGGTGGCACGAAAATAGAGGCCTCCCGTTCTGTCTGCTATCTTGCGCAAAGTGTCTTCGTCGATATCGACTTTTGCCCTGACCAGGCGGGGCCGGCCGTGCTCCATTATTGGATATGGAGCAAGACCCCGGCTGCCGGCACCGATGGTATAGATCTTGATTTTTGAGATTTCGGCGGCTTCTGCGGCAATAAGTGGAGGGACCCTGCCACTGTTATTGACGCCGTCGGTGAGCAGAATAATGATTTGCGATTTGGAGTTCTGCTCACGTAATCTATTGGCTCCGCTGCCGATGGCGGAACCGATGGCGGTACCGTCTTCAATCATACCAATAGATAGCGATTCCAGTCGTTTATGGAGCCAGTCATGGTCGAGTGTCAGCGGGCTGACCAGATATGGTCTGGCGGCGAAAGCCAGCAGGCCGATTCGATCATTGGGACGCGCATCAATGAAGGAGGCCAGAACGTTTTTCACCACATCGAGACGATTGACGGATTGTCCGGCAAGAGTAAAATCCATGGCCTTCATGGAGCTTGAAATATCAACCGCGAGCATGATATCTATACCGCTGGCATTAATCTCCGTGGTGGTATTTCCCAGTTGCGGCCGTGCCAGAGCAACAATCAATAGTGCCATGGCCGCAAGTTTGAGCGTTGCTGCAATATTGCCGGCCCGGATTTTTTTGCCTTCCGCCAGGACCCGGACAATGGATGTTGAAGAAAAAAGCAGCGCCGGAGCTGATCCACGCCTTCCTTTGAGGAGCATGAGGAGCGGCAGAAGAGTAAGGAGCCAGAGAATCTGTGGATAGAAAAACCGCATTACCTCTCCTCTGGAAGAGTTTTCTCAATAAAATTGCGGATAGACACCTCAATTTCCTCCATTTGCCTGATGCTTGCCGGTTTGTGCGCATATTTGGCAAGATCACATTGTTCAAGACACAACCGCAGGGAATCTCTATGGGGAAGAAGGGCTGGAGTGGTACTGCTCTCACCATTGTCCCTGTTTTCCTTGTGGATGGATTGGAGAAATTCAACGGTTGTCTGACGGGTTGAATGGATGGCAAAGCGCTGTTCGATATAGTGTCGCAGGATCTCTGAGACCCGCTCGGCATAGAGAAGCGATTGTTCTGTCTCCAGGTAATAACGAGCTGTCTGCAGGTCGGCCAGGGCTGCTTGATGAAGAGCGATGCGGGGTGGTTCCTTTTTCTTTCTATTTTTCAGATAGAAGAACAGCAGACCGGCAAGGATAACTGCGCCAATGACGGCGGCAAGATAGAGAGGCCAGTTAAACGGCTCAGGCAGCGGGAGAGGTCCGTAAATATCAAGAATATCTTCCGCTGATGAAAATGAAGATGAGTTCATATGCGCATCCTCCTTCTCCGGGCACTGAAGAAACCCAACAGTTCAGGAAGGTAAGGAACATCTGTCGCGAGATCAAGCAAATCTACACCTGCGGCGCGGATTGTGTGGTGCAGTCTGCGGCGCCGTTCTTGGGCTATTTCGCGAAATCCGCGGCGTACTGCAGGATCTGCAGTATTGAGTTCCACCTGATGTCCGCTTTCTCCATCTTCCAGGGTTATCCAGCCGACATCTGCAAGCTCCATTTCCCGGGGGTCTGTTATCAGCAGACTGATCAGATCGTGATGTTTATTGCTGATGCGCAGTTTACGGGAGAGCTGTTCGAGAGCACCATCATATTCCTCACTCAGGCAGAAGTCGGAGATGAGAAAAGCAACACATTTTCGCTTGATAATCCTGTTGACAAAATCGAGAGGGACGAGCAGGTCGGTCTCCTTTCGCTGCGGCGTAAAAAAAAGTATTTCCCTGACAACCCGGAGAATGTGAGTGCGGCCTTTTTGCGGCGGGATGTAGAGTTCGATAAAGTCAGAAAAAAGTACCAGGCCGACCTTATCGTTGTTGCGGACGGCGGAGAAGGCGAGTACGGCGCCCAGTTCCGCCATCATCTCCCGTTTGGACATGTCGGCTGAGCCAAATTCACCGGAACCGCTGATGTCAATCATCAGGATAATGGTGAGCTCGCGTTCTTCCACGAATTTCTTGATGTGGGGCACACCGGTTCGGGCCGTCACATTCCAGTCGATAGTTCGAATATCGTCACCGGGAACATATTCCCTGACTTCATCGAAATTCATGCCTCTGCCTTTGAAGACGGAGTGATAGCTGCCGGCGAGACTGTCGTTGACCAGGCGCTTGGAACGAACCTCTATCTGTCTGACCTTTTTCAGTATTTCCTTGCTGATGCCGTTTTCCATGTGCTCAGGGTACCGGGACGGAATCGAGAATCCTGCGAATGAGATCTTCGCTGCTGATGTCTTCGGCCTCAGCTTCATAGCTGATGCGGATACGGTGTCGCAATACATCCAGAGCAGCTGCCTTGACATCATCGGGTGTGACAAATCCACGGCCTGCCAGGTAGGCGAATGCCTTTGCCACAGCTTTAAGATTGAGAGTGGCCCGGGGACTTGCACCGGTTTCAATATACTCATGAATGTCAAGGCCAAAAGAGCGCGGTTCTCTGCCGGCGAAGACCAGTGAAACGATATAATCCTTAATCTTGTCATCCATGTAGATACTTCTGACCACTTTTCTGGCATCAAGAAGAGCTTCAGGGGAGATAACCGCTTCGACGCTGACACTGCTGTCTGCCTGATCTATCTCGTCCAGAATCTGCCGCTCTTCAGTCATGGATGGATAGTGTACAATGGTTTTGAGCATGAAACGATCCATCTGAGCCTCAGGAAGTGGATAGGTTCCTTCCTGTTCAATGGGATTCTGGGTGGCGAGTACCAGGAAAAGGTCCGGGAGCTTAAAGGTCTGGTCGCCGATGGTAACCTGCTTCTCCTGCATCGCTTCGAGCAGAGCGGACTGCACCTTGGCGGGTGCACGGTTGATCTCATCTGCCAGTATTACAGAAGCGAAGATCGGCCCTTTTTTTACTTCGAAAGAGGTGTTTCGTGGATTGTATATCTCGGTGCCGATGATATCAGCGGGCAGCATGTCCGGAGTGAACTGGATCCGCCTGAAATCGGAACGGATTGTTTTGGCAAGTGTTTTTACAGCCAGAGTCTTGGCGAGTCCCGGAAGTCCTTCGAGGAGGATATGGCCGCCGGTCAATAGACTGACAAGGAGACACTCGACCAGACGGCTCTGTCCAATAACTGCTTTGGCCATCTGCTGTCGAAAAGGCGTCACCCAGATGGAACTTCCGGCCACTGCCTGGTTGATTTCTTCAATCGATCCATAAATATCCTTTCGCCTGGAGTCTTCGCCTGCTGAATCAACTGGCCGCGGGTAGACTGCCACGCCCGATTCTTTGGAATTTGTCAACATATCTTCTCCTTGGATGCAGTATGAGTGACTGCTCGTTTGCTTTAGAATCCCGCGTAGTATACCATTCTACTATTACCGTAACCTTTCCTCTGCATTACATTGCTGTAATCTTGGCTGGAAAACGAAGAGAAGATCAGCTGGCCCCCTGAAAGCAGCATCGTGATTGTAAGGGGCAGGGTCGCTCTTTTCTCGGGTGTCTGCAGCCAGGAACGGCTGCAGTCAAGCCCCCATGGAAGGGTTTATGGCGTCCCGTGAAAAGAGTGATCCTGCCCCATAGGGCTTGCTGATCCTTAGGGGTAATCAGATTCTCTAATTTCCATTGGTCAGGTTATTTTTCTTGTGGTAGGATAATGGCTGGCTTAATGAGGCTCTGTGTCAAACTTTTTCAACCCACAACGAGGTTTCAAATATGAAAAAATGGAAATGTACAGTTTGCGGCTATGTGATGTCAAGTGAGGAACAGCCACAGAGCTGCCCGGCCTGCGGGGCTGGTGCGGACAGTATCATAGAAATTGTAGAGCAGGAAGAACCAGCAAAGAGTGATACAGCCTCAAGCGCAACGGAGGAAGCTCAAGCAAAGCCTGATACAGAGGCGGGAAAGGAGAGTGAGCGACAGTGGAAGTGCACCGTCTGCAACTATATCCATAAAGGGGATGAGCCGCCCGATATTTGCCCGGTCTGTGGTGCTGATAAAAGTTTTTTTATTGAAGTAGGGGGTGAAGAACCGGCAAAAACCTCTCAGGCCAAGGTCAAAGAAGCACCAGCTCAAAAAACTGCGGCAGCAGCGCAATCAGACGAGAAGCGGAAGAGTTTTGGCCTGATCGGCACACTTATCATGAAATTAAACCTCCACCCCATAAGTGTTCATACTCCCAATGGGGTGATACCGGTAGCCGTGGTTTTTCTTCTTCTTGGTCTGTTGCTGCAATACGTCCCGCTGGAACTGGCCTCTTTTTTCAATCTCATTTTTGTTCTTCTGACCATGCCTGTTGTTATTTTTACGGGATTTGTCGCCTGGCAGAAGAAATATCGCGGTGCCAAGACGGCGCTTTTCAAAACAAAGCTGGTCTGTAGTGCGGTTGTCATGATTCTGGTAAGTCTGATGGTCTTCTGGCGCTTTATTGATCCGCAAATTGGAATTTCCGGAGGAACCGGAAGCTGGATTTATGTCGGCCTGGGCTGTGTCGTTCTGGCGGCGGCAGGAATCGCAGGGCATCTTGGCGGCAAGCTGGTTTTCGGAAAATAGCAGGATGTTGCCGGAATAGCAGTATTTCTGGAGATAAGGATGATATACCATAACTCCCCCAAGGCACATCTCAACCAGAATCTTGGCGGTTTTTCCATTTCTGCAACCATTGCCATCCAGCAACTGTGTAGAGATCTGCAGAAAGAAGGCAGGAAAATATACAGGCTTGGTCTGGGACAGTCGCCCTTTCCCGTGCCTGAACAGGTAGTCGGGGCTCTGCGGGAAAATGCTCACCAGAAAGATTACCTGGCGGTAAAAGGCCTGGAGGAACTGCGGCAGACGCTGGTAGAGCATCATCGTAATAATTTTGGGATAGAGTGCGGCGTAGAGGATATCATTGTCGGACCTGGGTCGAAAGAACTCATGTTCATTCTTCAGCTTGTTTACGATGGCGAAATCCTGATACCGATACCGGCCTGGGTTTCCTATATTCCACAGGCAAAGATTATCGGTCGTTATGTCAACAGTATTCTTACGGACAGAGAGAATGGCTGGAAAATCAGTGCAGCACAGCTTGAGTCAATCTGTCGGCTTGACCCGGGCCGATCCCGCCTGCTGATACTGAATTATCCATCCAATCCCACGGGGCAGACCTATACTGCCGCCGAGCTCGAGGCACTTGCCGAGGTGGCCTCGAAATATCAGGTTCTGGTACTTTCCGATGAGATCTATGCGAGAACGACTTTTTTTAAAAAGCATACTTCAATGGTCAGTTATTATCCGGAAGGTACCATCTTCAGCGGTGGTTTAAGCAAATGGTGCGGTGCTGGAGGATGGCGCCTCGGTCTGTTCGTCGTGCCCGAGGCAATGCGCTGGCTTACCAATGCCATGGCGACAGTTGCCAGTGAGACATTTACATCCACCAGTGCGCCGATACAGTATGCGGCAATTGCGGCCTTTCGCAAGGATAAAGATATTGACAGCTATGTGGAAAAATGCCGCAACATTCTGGCAGCTCTATCTGTGGCAATATTGAAAAAACTGGAGCAAACTGAGGTTGATGTGCTCCCGGCTGAAGGGGGTTTTTATATTTTTCCTGACTTTGACAGCTATCGCGACAGGCTGGGAAAAGAGAAAATTTTCACCAGCCGTGAGCTTTGCGCCGCTCTTTTGCAGCAGACCGGGGTCGCTGTTTTGCCAGGTTCCGATTTCGGCAGACCGGCCACAGAGCTCACTGTGAGGCTGGCTTTTGTCGATTTTGACGGGGAAAAGGCATTGCGTTACTATCCCGAAAATCATCAGCTGGACAATGATTATCTGGAAAAGTGCTGTACCAACACTCTTGCCGCAGTCGATCGAATTGTCGAGTGGTTGGAGGCTCTAGGCAAGTAAAGCACCAGCCTTATTTTACTTCTTGCGGAGTACTTCGAGACTTATGAAAATCTCGACGTCTTTGCCGACGACACCATATTCATAGAATTTACCACTGCCGACACCGTATGCAAGCCTGTCGATCGTGAGAGTCCCGTTAAAACCCGCAACTTCCGTTCCTTTCATCATTGGATGCTCCTTCACTCCCACCAGGGTAAGCGGCACGGTCAGATCATATTCTTTGCCTTTGACGGTGAAGGTTCCTGCAATGTTGTAGGAGTTGTCTCCTGATTTGCTGATGGATGAACTCTGGAACCGCATCAGGGGAAAATCGGCAGCACTGAAAAAATCATCCGAGAGCAGGTGCTTGTCTCTTTTAGCAATATGGGTGTTGATGCTGTCGACCTTGATTTCAAAAAGAAAGGAGCTTTCCTCCAGATTGGCCGGATCGAAGTTGATCGCGCCCGAATAGTCTTCGAAGTGACCGCGGATCTTAGAAAAAATATGATCAACGCTGAAGTAGAAATTGGAATGATCCTTGTCGAATTCCCAGGCGGGGGCTTTGGCGAAACCACTTTGCACGCCGATGAACAGGGTCAGCAGCAAAGAAAGGAAAAGTGAGCGTTTCATAGAAACCTCCTTAAAAAGCATAATGTTGGTAGTTTTTTTGCCAGGTAGAGCTGTAACTGCTGAAAAAACAGTATAACTCTTTTGATAAAAAACAAGAGGTGCTCTTTCCTCTGTAAAAATGGATCAGGCAATTTTAAAGGGAAAATTTTTCCTGGAAAATATTCTTCCTGGGAACGCCCAGATCCCTGAGATTTCTTCTGGTTTCCTGTATCATCCCTGGGGGGCCACAGATGTAGTAGTGGCCCGTTTTTGCAATAGAATCAAAATGATTCCGCAGCATTTCCCTGTTGATTCTGCCGCCGTTTTTTTCACGGCTATACACCAGATGGAGGTGGAATGAAGATATCTTGTCGGCCAGATTGTCGAGTTCCTGCTGGAGAAACATTTCTTTTTTCCTGCGAAGACTCCAGAGAAGGGTCGTCCGTGGCTGGTCGTGTTCCATGGCTATCATGCGAAGCATGCTCAACATGGGAGTAATGCCGATACCTGCCGCGATAAAGACGATGTCGTCGGTTGTTCTGTTGGCCTTATAGCTGAACAGACCATAGGGCCCTTCCAGGGTGGCGTATTGGAAGGGGGTGTCGGTTATACCTGATGTCCAGTCGCCGCATTTTTTTATCATGAAATGAAGCGAGTCATCATTCGTTGGTGAAGAGGCAATGGTAAAAGGATGTGCTTCGGCGCGGCCCTTGGCGGACCATAAAGTGAGAAAAGCAAATTGTCCGGGAGCGTAGGAAAAAGTGGAGGGCCTTGTTGTTTCCAGTTGTACAATAGCATCGCTCAGCGGCTGCAGGCTCCGGATTTCCATTTTTTGCAATGATTGCCGTATAACCCGGTATTTATTTCCTGCGACTATCCCAAGAATGACACCGGTAAACACGAAAAGTGAATATCGAGGAACGTTCTGGTTGAACGAATCACTGACGTAGAGGATATGGATGAAGAGTGCTGGCAGGAAAAGATATCCCATGAAGCGGTGCATCCGCCTCCAAATATGATAGGAAAGGAGTTTTTTATGTACTGAGGCCAGAAAAACAAAAGGTACCAGGGTAAAAAAGATTGCGGCACCAAGCATTTCAGGCCAGAACTTCCATCCAATGGGGAGATTGCTGATCCCCTCAGGGACAATAACCAGCAAGACGTGGAGCAGGACGGCAGCAATGATGACAAAACCGTTAATCTGATGAGAGTAATATACCCTGTCCAGGCCGAATACTCTGTCGAGCAGCATTGTTCGTGAAGCCAGTGTCAGCTGCAGGAAAAGCAAAACGGCGGCAGCCAGGCCCGCAATTTTTCCGGTCTGCAGGAGAGTTCTGTCCCAGCCGAATTTATACCAGAGCGAGGTTGATTCCCAAAGAAAAGGGATCGTGGCGGCGGCCCCTGCAAGGAGAAGGAGTGAGAGAAGCAGCAACAGCTGTAATACTGCTCTTTGGCGGGGTGTGTAGAATTGCACTGTTTCCATTGTAAACTGGTCCTTTTTGTCTTCTTTGCCCGGTCACACAGGACAACATTGATATCCGGCAAAAGGAGATTACATTCTCACCATACATTGCTTTCACCTGATCGATTCCTGTTCTTAGTAACGGGAAGATGTGAAAAGCCAAGCTGGACCTCAGCAGATTTAACCATGCCATCGACCAGAAGCTTTTCACCGAAAGGCTGAAATCAAAAGGGCCTGGATGTGTTCCAGGTTTTCATTTTCCCAAAATACAATGTTTGAGCATGTTTTGTCCACCAGGTATGGTAATTGACAAAGTGATGCTCAATAATGGAGGTTTGAAATGAAACAAATCATGGTTTTTCTGGTACTTTTTTTCTGGGCCGGGACGGCGGTTGCGTCCGGCAGTTTTGTTAAATATACAATCGATGGCGAACCCTTCGAAGGATATTATATTTCGCCTGATGCTGCTGCTCCGCTGGTGATAATGGTACATGACTGGGACGGTCTCACCGATTATGAGGTCAAGCGGGCCGGAATGCTTGCTGAGCAAGGTTTTGCTGTTTTTGCGGTTGATCTTTTCGGCGAGGGCGTTCGTCCCGCTGCAGTTGAGGAGAGACGAAAGCTGACCGGTATGCTCTACAAAGACCGGGAAAGAATGCGCGCATTGCTGCAGGGCGGTCTGAAACAGGCTGCCGCTTCTGGCGGGAACCTTGATAATGCTGTGGCCATGGGGTATTGCTTCGGTGGCGCGGTTGTACTCGAACTGGCCAGATCCGGAGCGGATCTGCGCGGATTTGTCAGCTTTCACGGCGGACTTGAAACCCCGGAAGGACAGGATTATTCAGCAGCCAAAGGTACGATTCTGGTTCTGCACGGCAGTGCCGATACTGCGGTAACGCTTGATCATTTTGCAACCCTGGCCAAGGAACTGGAAGAACAGAAGCGAGACCATGAAATGATAACCTACAGCGGTGCTCCACATGCCTTTACCGTTTTTGATACACCGCGCTATCGTGAAGATGCCGACCGTAAATCGTGGCAGCGCTTTATCGGTTTTCTGCAGGAGACCCTGTAGAATTATGACTCGGCCGGAAAAGACTGCGGCAGTTCAATATAAAAGCAGACGCCGCTCCGGCCGTCTTCCAGGTTTGCTGCTCTGATGGAGCCGTTATGATACCTGGCGATTGTCCGGGCGACAAACAGGCCCAGGCCCAGGTGAGGGGAGGTATCGTTTGCAGTTCTGATAGAGACCATGGAGTTGAAAATCTCTTCCAGCATGGTGTCTGGTATTGGTGGACCCTGGTTGATGACCTTGAGGATATTGCTGCTTTTGCCCGGTTCAAGATGCAGTTCAACAGCCGTTCCATGCTGATGAAAGGCAACGGCGTTTTCCAGCAGTTTGTCCAGCATTTGCCGAATACGGTCCGGGTCTCCCTGAACAAAGATCTCCCGGGCCGGTTTTTCATAGAGAAAATCGACCTCGGTAAATGTGCTTCGCCAGCCATGCTCAAGCCATAGCGCGAGAGCTTCCGAAAGATCAAATCGTTCAGTGAACCCTTGGGCCAGAGCGTCTTCGAGGCTTGTGGCGTCGCGTATATTGCTGAGCAGATCTTCCATCCTCCTGATATCCGCCTGGGCCCAGTTAACGTACTCGAGGATAGAGTCGGGTTGGCCGACCAGTTCCTGGGCGAGATTCTTCAATGACGCTGAGGCTCCTGATAATGGGGTTCGTATTTCGTGCTCCAGGTTGTCTGCCATTTTTTCCCGATGGAGGCTTTGGGTTTTAAGACGGCTGAGAACTGAATGCAGGGTGCGCGAGAGGTCGTCGATCTCATCCCCGGATCTTGCCGGCGGTGTTATTGTATCATGGATCTGTCCGTTATTATCGATGGCTCCAGCTGCCTGGTCACGAAGTTTTCCAATTCGCGAGGAGATGCGGTAGGCAAAAAAGAACAGCAGTGAGCCGCCGAAAACAAGGACAAGCAAGGTTAGACTGAGAGACTCTTCTATAACCCTGTTCTGCAGTGCAAGAATAGAGTTGGTGGTCTGTTCAACAACCACGGCGCCGATAATGGTGTCGTTTTCATACAGCGGTTCGACGGCCGCCATGACTTCCACTTTTCCTTCCGCTATCCGATAACTTGACAGTGAACTTTGTCCCTTAAGGGCCTCGGTCACGCCGGCAAGACTGCGGGTAGAAGGTTGTGCCAGCGGGTCGGCAAAGTCATCGGCAAAGGGTTCGGTAAAAAGGCGGTAAAGGGGTGAGAGAATCTGGTTTATGTAGCTTGAAAAGGATGGTGCAGGAGGGGTTTTCGCAGCACTGTCGCTGATCTTCAAAGAGCCGTAACTTGCCCGAATATGTTGATTGGAATCTACGATCTGAATTTTTGCTTCAGGCCGTTTGAAACTCTGCAGGATTTTTTCAATTGAACTGGATGGGGTGAGAAGCCAGCCGATCTTTTCCGGTTCGTCTATACTGGCCGTGCCGATGAGGGTTTCCGTTTCCCGGGAGGAGGTATTGTCCACATCGGCAATGGCAAAAGCCAATCTGTTGCCGACCATCTGCTGCGGCAGGCGTATTTCAAGAGTGTATCCTGTGGATGTTTCCAGCCAAACCCCCTGGATACGCGGCTCCTCTATCGCGGGCAGGATGCTGTCAAAATCTTTTGCTATCAGAGACCCGTTGACCCAGCCGGGTCCGTTTGCCGCAATAATATATCTGTTGAGGTTTCCCTGCCGGTCTTCGATGGCGATCTTTAGATGATCTGATCTGTCGAGGGCCAGAGAGTTTTTCTCCCGATAAACCAGGTGTTCGTCCAGCACCAGGAAAATGGCGTAGATATACTCTCCCCGCCGACCGATAAGGTGCCTGAAGCCGGAGCCGTTTTCGACAAAAGAATGAGGTGTCTCGAGGATGTTGGCGGCACCGAAAAGTTTTGCGTTTTTGAGATATGGCTCCCAGTCGTCCGTTTTACCATTGAGGCGCATTGGGTTTGTCAGCTGAAAAAGATAGAGATCACGGCCCTGGTTGAGAGAGTGGAACAGTTCCTCATCAAAAAGTCCCTCTCTGCCGCTTAAGGCGGAAGCCACTGCCCTGGCGGAAAACATCAGCGACTCTTTTTTGCTTTCCAGCAGATTAGCTTTAACAAGAGCAGCCAGCTGGATGCCGCTGTAAGGAAGAGCCGGCAGCAAAAGAGCGATGAGGGCGAGTTTCAGTCTGAGTGAGAAGCGCATACCGTTTAGTCCGCCCAGCGGTATCCCATGCCGTATTCCGCCCGTATTGCGTTGAAGGCGGGATCGATCTCTTTGAATTTTTCTCGTATTCTCCTGATATGTGCCGTAATGGCATTATTGGTAACCACCACGTTGGCGGCCGCCATCAACTGCGAATGCGACTTGACGTGACCGGGGTGCTGTACAAGGCTGACCAGCAGCCAGAACTCCGTCAATGTTAGAGTCAGCTGGATATCCTGCCAGAACACCTGCTTGCGTTCTTCATGGACACGGAGATGTCCAGTGGTGATCACTTTTTCCGTCTGGGTCACGTTTCCCTTGAGGGCTTCCAGCATTTTGAAAAGAGCCCGTATCCTCACGGGAAGAAAGTCGAGTGTTGTTGTATTTTTGGTGAGATAGTCCCAGGCGCCCAGACGCAGTCCGGATACTTTGTCCAGATCGGAATCACGGGCCGTTAAAAAAATAATAGGAATTGTGGGTGAGATGCGGCGCAACTCACGGCAGAGTTCGAAGCCGCCTTCTATTTCATCTTTGAGCATAACGTCAAGGATAGCGAGGTCCGGCAGCGCTCTGGCGAAGGCCTTCTGGGCTTCCGGTCGGTCTGTATAGCTGTCGACAAGATATCCTTCTCTTTTCAGGGCCTGACTGTAGTTGGCACGAAGGCGTTCGTCATCTTCAACAAGGGCAATGGTGTAGGTCATGGCTGTCACCGGGGTAGCTGTGGGTAATTGCCTGGAACAGTAATCTGTTCAGTGGTTCTGCCGCAACAAGAAAAGTGCGGCGAGCCTCCTTGTCATTTTTTGTCATAATTGCTGGTGACAATATCATTTTTCTTTCAGCGTTCCGTCACAGGGAAAGAGTTATCTGGTGCATGCAGCACAAGGGAAATTTCATCTTTTCCATCTGAGATGATTTTACCGAGTGTCCGTCCAGGAATGAGCAATTTCGTTCTAAATCCAGGCGCTCGATACATTTAACCACAGGCATATAATTGATATTCCGAGGATTAAATTTTGAGAGCAACGACGAGTTAGAGGAAAAGTGTTGTTTATGGACGGGCACTACCTAAGAGGAAGAAACTTTTTCAATAGATCAGGACACCAGAGGCGGAACATGAAAACCATAACAGAAACAGGAATAAAAAGGGATGCTGCTAGAAGAACGAGCGATCCGGGAACCCTTCTTCTTATCGTTTATATCGGCATAATTCTGCTCTTTCTCCTCATTGGCGGGATGACCCGGGCTGAGGCGCAGGATACCTCTGCTGATCTGGAAAAAATACATATCGATGATATACGACAGGGGGAACTTCTTTATGCTCATGAGGGGTCCGATACTTTTTCCAGGACAGCGCTTCTTTCGCAACAGGTAAAGATCGCCATCAGCGGTATGCTGGCCGATGTCACTTTGACCCAGCGATTTCAAAATGATACAGCCAGGTGGATTGAGGCTGTCTATGTTTTTCCCCTGCCGGAAGAAAGTGCGGTAACCGGTATGCGGATGGTCATTGGAGATCGTGTGGTGGTTGGACGCATAAAGGAAAAAAAGGCGGCTCAGCAGGTCTATGAGCAGGCCAGGCGGGAAGGAAAAAAAACCTCTTTGCTGGTGCGGCAAAGACCCAATATCTTTACCATGGCCGTTGCCAATATACCTCCCGGGGAAACCATTGAGGTGATACTGCAATATGTTGATGCGGTTCTTTTCGAAAACGATCTGTTCACCTATAGATTTCCATTGGTTGTTGCACCAAGGTATATCCCCGGGACGTCTGTTTCCTTAGAAGAAGAGAGAATCGATTTTACGGAAGGCGGCTGGGCCGTCAATACCGATCAGGTTGATGATGCCTCCCGGATCACTCCGCCTGTTGCAGCCCCATTTGAGCCTGCACGCAATCCCGTGGAGCTTTCCCTCTCTCTGGCGCCAGGGTTTGCGGTGCAGGATCTGGCCAGTCTTTATCACGGTGTAGCCATAACGCAGCAGGAGGATGCTGTCCATGTGCTTACTTTTGACGGCAGAGTGTATGCAGATCGTGATTTTGTTGTGCAATATCGGGCATCTCCATCTGAAAAGATTCATGCTGCACTTTTTACTGAGGCCGCCGGCGGGGAGAATTTTGCCTATTTGATGTTCGTTCCTCCGTCGGCAGAGTTGGGTGGAAGAAACAGCATGGTCCCGCGTGAGATTATTTTTGTTCTGGATATTTCAGGATCCATGGCAGGCAGCTCAATACGACAGGCACAGGAAGCTGTGCAATATGCCATCTCCCGTCTGCAGGAGCAGGACACATTCAATATCATTGTCTTTAACAACACTGCCTCGAAAGTGTATCACAAGCCCCTTGCAGCAACAGCGCAAAACCGTGAAACGGCGCGGCGGCAGGTGGGAGCCCTTGAGGCATCAGGCGGGACGGAAATCGCTTCTGCCCTCAATCTGGCTCTGGACGGGCGAAAGGACAGGAGCAGGATACGCCAGCTGGTTTTTCTGACGGATGGGGCTGTTGGTAATGAAGCTGCACTCCTCCGTCGCATTGTTGAAGGTATCGGCGATTCCGTGCTTTTTACCGTAGGGATCGGTTCGGCCCCGAACTCCTATTTTATGCGAGAGGCCGCTCAGGCGGGTCGAGGCAGCTTTTGCTATATCGGTGGAGTTGATGAAGTTGGTGAAAAAATGACATCTCTTCTGCACAAGCTGGAAAAACCGGTAACCACCGATTTACAGGTCCTATTGCCTGGTAATGGAGATATTGAAATATATCCTCAGCCTTTGCCGGATCTCTATGCCGGGCAGCCGGTAATTGCTCTTCTCCGCTCCACGAAGCCGTTCGGCACTTTCCAGCTGAGTGGATCCGGTCCGGAAAAACAGTGGAGAGTTGCAATGGATGGAACAGGCAGTATGGAAAGACCCGGGATAGCAACACTTTGGGCAGGGAAAAAGATTGCCGCATTAATGAGCGGGCTCCATTTTGGTGAACCGGAAGACAAGGTGCGTGAGCAGGTTTTACAGACGGCCCTGCACCATCAGCTGGTGAGCCGGTACACCAGCCTGGTGGCGGTAGACGAAACGGTTTCCCGCCCTGTGGAAGGATCGCTGGAGAGGCAGCAGCTGAAAACCAATCTGCCCCATGGCTGGCAGCATCAGGCTGTTTTTGCGACGGCGGCACAAACAGCGACGCGCTCTGCTGTGTCTCTTGCTTTCGGAATATCGGCACTGCTGCTTGGGATGGTGTTCCTGCTTCTCAAAAGGAGATGGATATGAAAAGGCATGCAGGCAGATATCTTGTTTTCACGCTTCTCATTGTCGCTCTTTTCGGTATTGTCGATGGTCTGTATATCCAGGTCAAGGCGGTGGCGGCACAGTATCTCCTCAAAAAGGCGTGGCAGGAAACGGTAGCTCAGCAGAAACCGGTAAAGCCCTGGCCCTGGGCCGACACCTGGCCCGTTGCCAGACTGCGGGTTGAACGTCTTGGTATCGATTGCATTGTTCTGGCCGGGGATAGCGGTGAAGTCCTGGCCTTTGGTCCGGGACATCTTTCTCAGAGTGCTGTTCCGGCAACAGAGGGAAACTGTGTCCTGATGGGGCACCGGGATACATCTTTCAGCTTTCTCAAAGATATTGTCACGGGAGATATTCTTTCTCTGCAGAATGTCGACGAGAGAGAACGGCACTATGAGATTGTTTCCACCACCGTAAAAAAGAGTCGCGAGCTTTTTCTGGAAGAGACCGTGACACCCTGGTTGACCCTTGTTACCTGCTATCCTTTCGATACGTTGGCGATGGAAAAAGACCTGCGTTTTGTGGTTTTTGCCCGGGAATTGAAGAGGCCGGGAGAGGAAATATCCGGATTTTCT
>JAZBNU010000504.1:0-8539 GCA_036350815.1 Desulfopila sp. | reverse complement strand
GTGGTATACAGCTTCTGGCTGCGCGCGCCCAGCGGCGCCGACATTGCCGCCTTCCAGCTTGGCAACTATGCCAAGTTCTTTGAAGATATGTTCTACCCCACGATCCTGTTCCGCACCATCAGAATTGCCTTCGAAACCGTGCTGCTCTGTCTTGTTATGGGCTATATCCCTGCCTATTTTTTCTACCGCAGTACAAGCCGCTACAAACAGATTTTTCTTCTGCTTATCATGCTGCCTTTCTGGATCAGTTTTATCATCCGAACCATGAGCTGGATCAATATCATGGGCGATTCCGGGTTGATCAACCATTTTCTCCTTAAAATCGGCCTGATCGAAACTCCAATCTCCATGCTCTACAACGAATTCACCGTCCTGATGGGGCTTATCATGTACCTGCTTCCATTTATGGTACTCAATATTTATGTGAGCCTTGAAGGGATCGACAAAAGCCTGCTGGAGGCGGCTCGCTCCATGGGCTGCACCGAATGGCAGGCTTTTCGTGAAGTGACTCTCCCCTTGAGCCTCCCGGGCGTCAGCGCCGGCTGCCTCCTGGTTTTTGTACTGACGGCAGGCACCTATCTGCCGCCAATGATTCTCGGTGGCCCGGGCAATGACATGATTGCCAACCTGATTTTCAAGAGGGTCATAGGGACGCTGGACTGGCCTTTCGGCTCGGCTATAAGCGTTATTCTGCTTTTGCTGCTTTTCGTTATTGTCTGGACCTACAACCGCTATCTGGGCATCAACCAGATCTTTAAAAGTTTTCAGGGGAACTGAACCATGCGCCGCTTTTCTCTCGGGTGGAATCTTATCAGGCTCTACACCATCCTCGTCTATGTCTTTATGTTTACACCTATAGTCGTGGTCATTGTCCTGGCATTCAATCCCAAACAGTTCGGTATTTTCCCCATGGAAGGCGTCAGTTTCCGCTGGTTCATCAAGCTGGCGCAGAACGACTCCATAATTGATGCTTTCAAAAACTCACTCATTCTGGGCTCGCTCACCGCTGTCATCTCCACAGCAATAGGGATTCTCGCCGCTTTAGCCTTTATCCGCTTCGACTTCCCCGGTAAAAACACCATCAACACTATTCTCCTTTCCCCCATTATGATACCCGAGGTGGTACTGGGCGTCGCCCTGCTCCTTTTTCTTCGTTTTCTCCAGCAGCCGAAAAGCTTCGCCCTGCTCCTCATGGGCCATGTGGTACTTACTTTGCCTTACGTTCTGCTCATCGTACAGGCAAGGCTGGTAGGCATTAAAAAAGAGTATGAAGAAGCGGCCAAAACCCTGGGAGCAAGTGGATTTCAGACCTTCAGGGAAGTTACCTTTCCCCTTTTGCTGCCGGCTATTCTGGCCGGTGCCCTGTTCTCCTTTACCATTTCATTTGACGATATTACAGCAACGCTGTTCTGGGCTACCGCTGAAAATCAGACCGTACCGGTGAAGATTTTCAGCATGCTGAGAAACTCCATCAGCCCTGAGATCAACGCCCTTGGTGCTGTCATGATTGTCCTTACCGTGGCCACACCGTTGCTGGCTGGTTATCTATCGCGCAAATTTTCCAAGGTAAAGGTTTAATTTCATATAAAAATGCAGTTAAACATCAACACAACAGAGAGGAGAACCAATGACTATCGTAACGCAGGAAAAACTGGACCGTGCCTATCAGGCATACAAGAACGGTAATCTCAGTCGACGCCACTTTCTTAAATATCTCACCATGGCCGGTGCCACCCTGGGCCTGATGGGCACCCCCTTCGGCAAAATGCTGAGCGAGGCCCGTGCTGCCGACTCCATCCGTTTTGACGGCTGGGGCGGAGTGGTCTCCGAAGCCTTTCGTAAATATGCCTTCAACCCCTTCACCGAAGCCACCGGCATCAAAGTCATCGACGGCGAATTTGGCGACATGAATTCCTATTTGACGCGTGTCAAAGCTTCCTACCCTCCGGGAGGAGAATTCAACATCGCTCATCTCAGCGCGGTATTTGACTATGCCCGTTATGTCGACCTCGGCTTTTCCACCGTTCTTGATGAGGAGAAAATCCCGAATCTGGCCAATGTGATGACCTCCATGATCAAACCGTTGCGCGATATCAGCAACGGGACACTCTCTGCAGTGCCATACGATCTCGGCCAAACCGGCATTGCCTACAATACCAAACATATCACTAAGGAGAAGGCAGAAAAACTGGGAGCCTCCCTTCTCTGGGACAAAGAGCTCAAAGGGAAACTGGGAAGCTGGGGCGGCGATTTCCGCACCAATATGTGGTATGCCGCCCTGCATACCGGCCAGAGCCCCAACGACATTACCGACATCAAGGCTATCTGGGCGGCTCTGCGCGAACAGCGTGACCTCATGAAAAAGTACTGGAGTTCCGGAGCCGAGCTGATGAGTTTGCTCGCCAACGAAGAGATCTGGGCAACCGTGGCCTGGTCCGGCAGGGTGGCCGCCCTGCAGCAGGAAGGCTATTCCATCGGATATCTCCAGCCCAAGGGCACCTATTCCTGGATGGAATACCTGTTTGTCCTCAAGGGAACCGATCTGGACACCGCCCAGAAGCTGCTCAACTTCATGCTTGAGCCGGATGCCGCCATTGCCGTAGCCGAAGGCCAGAATTATCCGCCAAGCCTTGATCCTACCAGAGTGGCATTGACTGACAAAATCAAGCAGATGCCGGCCTATGATCCCACCGGTCAACTTGACGGCTATCTTTTCGCCGATCCGGCCTACTGGAACGCCCATCAGGTGGAATGGACCGAGCAGTGGGATCGTATCATAGCAGGAAGCTGATACTGCTCTTAAAAAACAGTATAATGGCCCGGTTGATGAAGATATATTCCTCGACTGGGCCGCAATTCGCAAATGCCGTTCATCACTGCTGCATTTGATTGATGAGTACTTATAACAACACATATCAGGAGATCTGGTACATTGGCTAACGGGACAAAACGGCCCATGGTGGAATTCAGGGGCATCATGAAACGGTTTGGCGATGTCGTCGCCGTGGAAAAAATGAACTTTGATATAGAAGAGGGCAGCCTGGTGACCCTGCTGGGTCCTTCCGGCTGCGGAAAAACCACACTTTTACGCATGGTGGCCGGGCTTGAGGAACCCACTGAGGGAGATATCTTCATTAAGGGCAAGCGCATCAACGACACCCCGATTCATAAACGCAATCTCGGCATGATTTTTCAGAACTATGCGCTCTTTCCCCATAAAAACATTTATGAAAATGTTGCCTTTGGCCTGAAATACCGGGATGTCTCCAAAGAACAGATCAGGGAAAAGGTCAGCCAGGCTCTTGAGATGGTGCGTCTTCCCGGTGTGGAGAACCGAATGCCGAGCCAGCTCTCCGGCGGCCAGCAGCAGCGTATTGCCATGGCGCGTGCCATCGTTATCGAACCCGATGTTCTTCTTATGGACGAACCCCTCTCCGCTCTCGATGAAAACCTCAGAGAAGAGATGCGGCGGGAAGTGGACAATCTTCAGCAGATCCTCGGGGTCACCACTATTTTTGTAACCCATGATCAGCGCGAGGCCCTGTCCATGTCGGATAAAATCCTTGTTATGAAAGACGGCCGCAAGCAGCAGGAAGGTGATCCCCAGACAGTCTATAACGAACCGGTCAACCATTTCGTTGCCGATTTTCTTGGCCATTCCAATTTTATCAAAGGAGAAATCGTTGACGTCAATGATCAACATGTCCGAGTAAAAATCGAAACGGGAGATCTCCTCATCGCCGACAACAAGGGGAAATTTGTTAAAGGGGATCGGGTCGAACTGGTGGTCCGTGCCCAGCGTTTTGATCTCTACCCCAAAGAAGAATTCACCGCCGACAAAGGAATGAACTCTTTTGAAGGAAGGATCAAAGACCGCAGCTATATGGGCGGCGAAGTCAGCTACTTTATTGAGCTCGGCGGCGATCGTGAGATTCACATCATTTCCATGATGCGAACAAGAATATATGAAATCGGTGAGAAGGTCAGCGTCGAGGTAGCTCCGCACCACTGCCACCTCATACCTGTAGAGTAACCAGTGCATACTACCGGAATCTGCCTCGCGGTAAACCGGAAAAGAACCTCCAGCAAGAATGCCCGGCTGCTTTTCTCATGAAAAGCCCAGGTACCAGTGAAAGGATAAACACCCGATATGCTCAATTTTGACGGTCTTGCAGACAGCTTCACACGACGATATCCGGAACGCTTAATAACCATAGACTCCCATACCCAAGGCGAACCAACCAGACTGCTTCTCAATTTTCCCGCCCTGCCGGGTACAACTGTCGCTGAAAAACGAGATGCCTTCTCTCGCCGACATGACCACATTCGCACGCTTCTCACCTGTGAGCCACGAGGCCATCGGGACATGTTCGCTGCCGTCATTACCGAACCGGTCACCCCGGGAGCCTCCTTCGGACTGATCTACATGGACGCCAGGCGTTATCCTTATCTCTGCGGTCATGCCACCATAGGAGCGGTAACCGCTTTAGTGGAAACAGGCGCAATCAGCACGAAGGACGGCAACAGAATCATAACGGTAGATACCCCTTCCGGCCCGCTGTCGGCCCACACCCGTATTCGCCATGGCCGGGTCGAGTCCGTCGGCCTGGATATGGTACCATCCTTTGTCCTGCAAACAGGGTGTCGTATAAACGTTACCGGATTCGGTGAAATTCCCCTGGACCTGGTCTGTGTCGGAGGCTTCTTCGCCATGGTCTCGGCCGCCTCCATCGGCCTGAAATTACCCTCAGCAAACAGCCAAGAGCTTATCAGTCTGGGCATGGCTATCATCGATGCAGCCAACCGTATGCTACAGGTCCACCATCCGGAACGGCCCGAAGTCACCACCATCGATGTCGCCGAATTCTACAGTGAAGCTGAAGACTCAAAGAATGGAACCAGCGTGGTCATCTACGGCGAATCCCATATGGATCGCTCCCCCTGCGGGACCGGTACCACGGCCAAAATGACCTTACTGCACCACCAGGGAAAACTCCAGCCCGGCCAGGTCTACCGCAACAGCAGTCCTCTTGGTACCACTTTTACTGGAGAAATCATTGACCAGCCCCAGATAGGTCAATTTCAAGGCATCACGGCACGAATCCACGGCAGTGCAGCCATTACCGGCTACCACCAGTTTGTGGTGGATCCGCAGGACCCCTTTCCCCAAGGGTTTCTGGTGGTCTGAGTAAAAAATTTTCTGCCGTTGCTTTACTGCTCCCTGACATCTCCCCCGGTTTTCAGCACTATTCTCATCTGCCTCTGCTCATCCAGCTGTTCGAACAACAGAAATCTCTCAAACAATCCGAAACTGTTTGAAAATACATCCCAAAAAAGATATGCTGAAAAACAGTCAGTTTCTGGAAAAGCATGGAAAGTCAGCTCGGTACAGGCTCGACCAACGTTGTCCTGTTTTTCGACCAGATGCACACCTATTCTGAGCTTCAGGGAGGTTTCGTATGCAGATTGTCACTATTTCGCGGGGAAGCTACCATCACGGAAAAGCAGTTGCCGAAAAACTGGCGGCTAAACTCGGCTACACCTGCCTGTCTCGGGACGAAATCATTGCTGATCTCGATGAATTTCATCTTCCGGAGATCAAACTGGTCCGTTGCCTCACCGATACATTCTCAGTACTAGAACGATTCCCCCATGGCAAACAACGTTTCGTTACTGCCATTCGTGCTGCCCTTCTGGAGCGGTTTATCCAGGGTAAAATTGTGTACCATGGCCTGGTTGGCCAATATTTTCTGCGGAATATCTCCCATGTACTCAAAATTCGGATAATTGCCGATACCGAACGCCGGATAGCCTATGAAATGGCCCGGGAAAATATTCCAGCTGATCAGGCACGATTTATCTTGAAAAAGGATGATGAAGAGCGTCGTAAATGGGCTATGTTTCTTTACGGCATTGATATACTCAGTGCCGATAACTACAACATGATAATCAGAATCGGGCATATGGGAGAAGATGATGCCGTAGATATTCTGGCCAGCGCCGTTCAACTTCCCGCATTTCAGGTAACGCCTGAATCTCAGGCCCTCCTTGAAGATGAGGCCCTCGCTGCTCGCGTCAGGCACAAGCTTATCGACTACCCTCATGCTTCTGTTGCCGCACACAGGGGACATCTGGTACTTACCCTGAAAGTGCCCGAAGGGCAGAGGTCACGAATAGAAGAGCGCATTGCCGAAATGCTTTCGACCACAAAAGGAGTGACAGGATACTCCTTGCAGTTTGAGAGCTATTTTTGATTTTTGCCCTTTTCACAACACTAGCCTGTATGCTTGCTGCGCTCAACAAACCAGATAAAAGAGACCTCATCACTCCTGCATTTCCTGTGGTATCCATCAAGCTCAACAAGTTTTTTTGCCTGTTTTTTTCGAAAGCTTAAAGAAAGACTCTGCTGAAAACTTTCTACTTAACAGAGGAGAAAATGAACTATAAATATCACAATATCCGGCCTAATCTTGTCGGAGATTTCCCGGAAATCCACCCGACAGCACTTATCGACCCCTCCGCCCAGATTATTGGGAATGTCAAAATCGGCAAAAAGGTTTTTGTCGCTCCTTTGGCGGTTATTCGTTCCGATGAACCTGGACCAGACGGAAAAGTAGCCCCCATCATCATTGAGGAAGAGGCCAATATTCAGGACGGTGTGATTATCCACAGCCATGGAGGAGAACAGGTAATCATCGGGGCCAGATCTTCAGTGGGCCACGGCGTCGCCATACATGGTCCCTGTGTCATCGGCGAAAACAGTTTTATTGCAATGCGCGCAACACTCTATGCCGCCGGCACGGAACCTTGTGTCTGGGTGGGCATGAATGCAACAATTATGAAAGTTACTCTGACTGCCTATACCTATGTACCCGCAGGCAGTGTCATTCGCTCTGAACGGGACGCCTGGGATCTCCGTCTTGTCTCAGAGAAGGAAAAAGCCTATATGGAGAAGGTTTTACAGGCCACGAACAGGTTACGCGAAGATTATCGTCGAATGCTCCTGCAGTCAGCAGAAGAAAGAAGCGACTAAACCTGGTGGTATCACATACCATGGTTGCTATGACGTCATACACAATGTTTAGCCGACGATACACCTTTCATCTTTTATTGTGCTCGCGGCACCGTGAAAATAGATCTTCGCGACAAAACCGGTATAGTTCTCTGTTTTCCACGAGGCATTGATTATTGTCGCTGGTCTACTTTTCTCCAGCGGGGCAGGCAAATTCACACTCCCGGCACCATTTAATTATAACATCTGCAGATCCGGTGGAATCTTTTTTGCTGCCGGCGCTGGAATGAGCCCGGTTGCGTTCAAGCTGCTCCATGCAGGCTTGCCGGCGATATTGCGCGCAATCTAACGCACCTGCAGGGCAGGCGTTCTCACCTTGTACGTCGCAGGTGAAGCAGGGATCGAAATTCTCCAGGGGAGCACTGGGAGGAAGGTGATCTTCGATCAGCAAAGCACGAAGCCTTACCCTCGGCCCCCAGAGCGGATGCAGCAGTAAATTGTTTTTCCCAATGACACCCAAACCTGCGTAAACAGCAGCATCCTTGAGATAGACACCGCCCCGTTCAACATAATACGGCAATGGCTGCGACCTGACACCATAGGTTTGCAGTAGCCATGACGCAAGCGTCTTAGAAATATCAGTCAGGCGGCGATTGCCGGCAGTATTGCCGCGCTCAAACCAGTCCAGTTGAGGCTCATTCTCTGGATGATGCATGGCGAGAACCAGCAGGGACTTTGCCTGAGGCAGCCACTGAACACTATCCTCTGCATGGTCATCCGTCCAGTTTACTTTCTCCCCCTGTCGGCAGGAAGGACCACCTAATACAGCATCCAGATCAGCTATCCCGGCCCGGATATCTTTCCACTGTTCAGCTTCGCTCATCAGTTCTTCAACCAGCTGGTCATACGCTATAGTAGACATTAGACCTCCAACTCTGTGATGATGAAAAGATCAATGCAGATCATGCTGTCATTAAAACAGACGCATAAAATGCAACCATATATTGATGCGAATTTTATGCTGACACTATAAATGGTAATCCATCATATATGAATTTTCAAACCAGAGAAGGCATCAAATCCATATGGTTCCCAATCGCGATGGTATCAATCATGAAGACATTTCTGGTTGAAGATATTTTCGAGCATATTACAATCCTTTGAATTAGAGTAGGCAGAGCAGTGGAGTGACAAAGCATCCATATTCCGATAGAACATCGATGAATATTTGAAGAAAAATGGACTCAGCGATACTTTGCCGATAACATGCCGAAGATGCCGACACCAAATACCAGAACCTGATTCAGACACTATTATGCCGACAACAAATCATCCCGATATAATTCTTTACAACGGTGTTCTTGCCGGGCCACATCGCGATCAGCCCATCATTGCGGGTGCTCAGGCCGCTGCCATCAGCCGGGGCACTCTTCTGGCAGTAGGCAAAAATACCGATGTCCTTCACCTGGCCGGACCTGCCACGGAGAAAATCGATCTCCAGGGGCGCCTGCTGGTGCCCGGATTCGC
>JAZBNU010000503.1:0-8018 GCA_036350815.1 Desulfopila sp. | reverse complement strand
CTGGTACGGCATTTTTAGATAGGTCCAGGGCAGAACACGCTCAGAAATATAGTCGATGTATTCCATGCCGGTGAAGGTGTACAGGTCATTGCCGTTAACATCAACGACCTTCTGGGTACCGTCATAAAGAGCA
This sequence comes from Desulfopila sp., assembly GCA_036350815.1. GTDB lineage: Bacteria > Desulfobacterota > Desulfobulbia > Desulfobulbales > Desulfocapsaceae > Desulfopila_A. The sequence continues at coordinate 7,885 of JAZBNU010000503.1, read as the reverse complement.
ACCATACCGTTCTCGTCCACTGATCCCATGTAATTGACTGGTACCTTATACATATCGCCGGTAACGAGTTCCATATATTCGGGATTGCCGAGGATGACATCTGCAAATACCTTGAGGGTCAGCTTGGAGAGATCAATGAGCTCATGGGCCCATCCTTCGATCTGTTCTCTTTCAACCTCGTTGAGGGTCTTGGACCATCCCCCGGGAATTGCTGCAACCGGGTGGTTTGGTTTGCCGCCGAGCAATTCAAATATTTTAACGGCATAGCCCCGTTTCTTCAGAACTTCACGGCCAATTTCAGCACCAACGGCGTTAATAAGACCGACCACGTTTCGCTCTGCTGCCGGCGCATTGGGTCCAACGACAAAATCAGGCAGTCCGAGAGCATACAGGATAACGGCATGATCTTCGACATAGTGGGCGTTGAAAAACAGTTCACGCAGTTTTCTCGCAACGGCAGTCGGTTTTACCCCGTATACGCCGTCGGAAGCTTTCATGGCAGCGGTAAAATGAACACCACGACAGACGCCGCAGATGGTGGACACGGTGCGTGGCACTTCCTCGATGGGCATTCCTACCAAAAACTTCTCGAAACCGCGGAATTCAACGACCTGGAAAAATGCCTCATCGACATTACCGGCATCGTCGAGAAAGATTGCTATTTTTCCATGACCCTCAAGACGGGTCATCGGATTAATTTCTATTTTTTTCACGATATTGCTCCTTAGTGTCTAATATCAACTCTACATCTTCTTTGGAAGAATTCCTGATGGAAGGGAATATCTGTAGAAGAATTTGGATAGGTTCGGGTATTTTTCCCGCAACTGGTTGGTGACGCTTTCGTCCTTGAGTATAGAGCCGATGGAAGAAATTGCCTGAGCGCCAAAATCTTCTACTCCCGGGATTGGACCGCCGCAGCCGCGACAGGGAGTATTGACCTTGAGGCACGAAGCGCCGCAGTCACCCTGTGTCATAGGTCCAAAGCAGATATAGCCTTGCAGTAGTAGACAGGTATCCTGCTCCGGAACACCGTCAACAGTTCTGAGGACGCGGTAGAGCATGGCGCGATTATCACCTTCCTTGTTTACTGGATTACGATCGCAAACGTCGCAGACTGCTTTCCCATTGGTAATCCACGATCCTTTCGGAGGAAGCTGGCCGGTGACGATTGCGTTCAATGCCGCAGCAACATGGGAGTGGTGGGGCGGACATCCGCCGATATAGTAGTCGACATCAACAATCTGGTTTAACAGGCGTACTTTGTCCTGATAAACCGGCAGGGTGAGATTGTACTTGCCGTCAACCAGACATTCCGGCTGAGGGTACACGTCATCAGGGTTGTCGGTGGTCGGTGTGTTTTTGTAGGCCTTTTCAAAAAGGTCTTTTTTGTCATGGAGGCTGCCCAGTCCTGCGGTTCCTCCGAGAGCGGAGCAGACGCCGTAGGCGATAAGCACTTTTGCTTTTTTCCGCATGACCTTTGCCATATGGATATGCTCATCCAGTCTGATCATGCCGTCTATGAAGGCAACGTCGATGGCGTTGTCTTCCATGCTCTCTAGGTCATCATATTTTACATCGGCAACGGTCGGGGCCCAGAAGACTATTTCAACATGCTCCAGGGCATCAACAAGGTTTTCCGAAAGATCCACAACGGACATCTCACAACCGGCGCATCCCCCGAGGAGTAAAAATCCAAGTTTAATTTTATCAGCCATTAGACAACCTCCTCGATCAGTTTGTTGTTTGGACCGAGTTCTTTGATTTCTTCAGTAAATTCGGTAATAACTTCGGCGAATTTCTTACCCTCCGCGCCGGAAATCCACTCACGTCGGAAACGCCGGGGATCGAAGCCGAATTCTTCAAGCATCTGCTTCAGCATGTCCATGCGGTTTTTGGTTTTATAGTTGCCGTCTTTATAGTGACAGTCGCCGAAGTGACAGCCGCCGACCAGAACACCGTCTGCTCCCTGGGCAAAGGCCTTAAGTACATACTCGGGTTTTACTCTGCCGGAGCAGGGAACCTTGATCAGTTTTACTGACGGTGGGTATTTACAGCGCAGGTTGCCGGCAAGGTCAGCTCCGGCATAGGTACACCATTGACAGGCAAATCCGATTATATTGGGTTCAAATTCCATTCTAAGCCTCCTGTTTTATCAGACGAGCCTCGCTCTGAATCTTTTGAATAATTTGGTCACGTGGTGTGGCACTGATGGCAGCAACATTTTTTGGATCAAAGCCCATACAGAGGGCAAGCAGCTGGGTGTAATAAAAGACCGGTATTTCAAAGTCAATCTCCCCGGACTCTCGCAAATTCTTCTGTGCTCCATCAAACTGGAGATAGCAGGAAGAGCAGGTGGTGACGATCATGTCGGGGTCAATCTCTTCTTTCATGTTGACCAGCTTGGTCTTAAACAGTCCAAAGGATCTGGCCTGGTCGGTGGAGCGCATGGCGCCCATGCCGCAACAGGCGTTCAGGGCGCTGTAGTGTGGAACATCGGCTTCAAGAACTTCACACAATTCCTTTAAGATAGTTGGAAAGAAAGAGTTCTTTTCTTTTACTTCCATCACTTCGGTGGGCCAGAGGATATGACATCCCGGCTGGACAGCAATTTTCAGCTCTTTGAGGGTGTATTTCAAACTTTCTTTAATCTTCTCAAGCCCGATTCGGTCGTAGAGCACATGGGAAACGTGAAAAACATCAGAATTTCCTTTGAATTTGCGATCAATCAGCGCCAGGTTTTCATTCAGCTTTTTCCGTTTGGCCGCATCATGATCAATCATATGCTTGGCTTCACTCATAACACCGAAACAGGAGTTGCAGCCGGTCATGATATCGACATCCTTCTCTTCTGCGATGTTGATGTTTCTCCCGGATATGGCAAGCCAGGTATCGATATCGAAAGAAGGTGCCGTTCCCCAGGCAGGGCAGCATGTTGCCCCTTCCAGATCCACCAGTTCGACGCCGAGTTTGGGAAAAACTTTATTAAACGATTGTTCAATATCAGGTGCTTTGAAAGGTATATTGCACCCTAAATAAATGCCGCATTTTTCCATTGTATATCTCCTTGCTAAAATATGCCGAGCTCGCCCATGGGGCCATTATCCAGGAGTGTCTGGATTTCCTTTTGTGCCTTTTCGTCTGCAATTGAGGTGACCGGCACTGGGGGAAGACCTACCTGCTCTCTGAGTTCTTGTGATGTCTCAGAGTAGACGGCGTGACCGGTAGCATGAAGGCTCATCAGAGGTGTGAAGGCTGATGTTGAAATGGCCAGCTCACCGGCCTGCATTCTTCTGAAGGCAAAAACGATCTCAAAAGGTTTGGCATCTCGCGGACAGATTTCGGTGCAGCGATTGCATGCCTGGCATGCCCAGCTGGAAGCATCTTCTATTATTTCTTCATAATGACCTGTCTGCAGCTTGCGGAAAAGAAGCCGGCCAAACAGAGGAAAGCCTGCTTTGGCGACGGGACAGACAGATGCGCAGGCATTGCACTGGATACACTTTGTTATGCCTGCTCCACCGTGATCAATGACGGCCTGGATAACCTCTTCCTGGTTCATCTTGCTTAAATTTATGGCTGCCATGCTTTCCTCCTATAGTGTTAAAGCTGTGATTTGTGCCATTATCTGGGCTTCAGAGTAGCCGTGCAGCTCAATGGCAGCAGAAGGACAGGCGGTGGTACAGACTCCGCACCCTTTGCACTGCGTCATTTCAATACGGGCGCGGGGGTGACTTCCGTTTACGGCAACCATGGTAATGGCACCATAAGGACAGAGAGGCTCACAGATGCCGCAGCCGCTGCATTTTTCACGGTCTATTTCAGAAATTGTCGGATCTATCTTAACCCGTTTCTGAGCCAGAGGGACAGCGGCAGCAGCGGCAGCTCCCTTGGCCTGGGCAACGGTGTCGGGAATATCTTTTGGCCCTTGACAGCATCCTGCGAGAAAGACGCCTTCAACGGCTGTTTCCACAGGTTTGAGCTTTGGATGGAGTTCCTTGAAAAATCCGGATCCGTCCAGGGTCAGACTCAGTTTCTGGGCCAGTGGCTTGATGTTATCCTGCAGCTCAATTGCGGTAGCAAGAACGACCAGATCGCTCTCCACTTCAATGTTCTGGGCGAGGTCGGCATCATAGGCCATGATTTTGAGTTTGTCCCCTGGGAGCATGTCGATCCCGCCGACGCGTCCGCGGACAAATCTGATGCCCATGTCCATCGCCGAAGTGTAATATTCGTCAAAGTCTTTGCCGGGGGTGCGGACATCCATAAAATGCATGTAGATATTGAGATCGGCATATTTCTCTTTGAGGAGCTTGGCCTGTTTGATCATATACATGCAGCAGACTCTGGAACAGTAGGTGTGGTGCTTTTCGTCACGCGATCCGACACAGGAGAGAAAAGAAATTGTTTTGGGCTTTTCACCATCACTTGGGCGAAGAAATTTTCCGCCTGTCGGGCCTGTCGCTGAAATAAGTCTCTCGAGTTGAAGGGCGGTGAGCACATTGGGTGAATCCGGTGCAAGGCTTTTGAAATTATCCTTTTCCATCACCTTGTATCCGGTGGCGACCACAATGGTACCGATCTTGACATCGAGTATTTCACCTTCCGGGTCGACTGCTTTACTCCTGTCGATAGCACCAGCAGGACAAGCTCTTTCGCAGGGCGCCAGGATCGGTTTACCTGTCTTCTTGCTGATGCGGGTTTCGCTGCCGATTTTCCTGCCGCCGCAATTAATACAGGATGTCATGTCGATGACAGCCTTTTTGGGAACAGCCTGAGGAAAGTGGATATAGGCCGCACTCCGATTATCGAGACCAGCATTATACTCATTGGGAGTTCGGACAGGGCAGGCATCGGCGCAGTCACCGCAGCCTGTGCACTTTTTCCAGTCCACATAGGCTTGTTTTTTCCTGATTTTTACATCAAAGTTGCCGATATATCCTTCTACCGACTCGATCTCAGAATAGGTAAGCAGCTCTATGTTGGGATGTGTGCCGGCATCAACCATGACGGGAGTGAGGATACAGGCGGAACAGTCGTTGGTGGGGAAGGTTTTGTCCAATTGTGCCATAACGCCGCCGATGGAAGGATCTTTTTCCACCAGATACACTTTATGACCCATGTTGGCGAGTTCCAGGGCTGAGAAGATTCCGGCAACACCACCGCCGATAACCAGAGCTGCCTGGGTGACATCAACATACTTGTCTTCCAGCGGCATGAGGTTTTTGGCCTTGGCCACTGCACTGTCGACGATTTTTTTCGCTTTGGCAGTGGCGCCATCATGATCGTGGGCGTGGACCCAGCTGTCCTGGTCCCTAATGTTTGCCATTTCAAAAAAGAATTTGTTGAGCCCTTCGCCTTCCAGAACTTTACGGAAGATAGGTTCATGTGTGCGTGGTGTGCATGCGGCTACAACCACCTTGTCGACCAGACCATCTCTTATATCCTGGCGGATAATTTCCTGACCTGGATCAGAGCACATAAACAGATTTTGTCTGGATATGGTCACATCAGGCAGGGTTTCCGCATGTTTGCGGACAGCTTCGACATCGACTACACCACCGATATTCGAGCCGCAATGACAGACATACACTCCAACTTTTGCCATGTTCTCCTCCGTTTACTTTCTGGTAATAATAAATTCCATATTTGGAATAAAACAGCAGGTGATATTAGATTTGTGTTTGTTCGTAATGTTCGTATTGGGCAGTTACATGTAAAAGGGAATCTTTGTCAAATAGAAAAAAACTATGAGTAGAATAGAAAATATTTTTCAAATGAGAATATCAGGCATTGTTTGATTCCATATAAAAAATGTTAATGGATGATAAGTTTATAATAACAATAAATAAATGAAACATAATGGTGCGAGAGGTGTGGCGGCGAGGTGCTTCATTGTTGCATATGTTCAGATCTTCAGTTTTTGAGAATTTTTTTCAATAAACAAAATTAATGCCATTATGCACACTACGCACAATGCCACATGGTGGTAATGTGTTAATTTTTCTCTGGTGATCATATCGTTTGTTTGGTTTGCTCGTGAGAGTGTTCCTTCGGTGTTTTTTGTGGTCTGACCATTGGTCCGCTTGGCAGTGTTTGGATGCGGCGAAAACTCTGCAGCTTTTGTCTTCTTGCTAAAATAGGGAAATAATGTGATAATCCTGGAGGTTGAATGTGAATACAGGGGATTGTGATGAGCCCTGAAGTACTTTATAATTTCATGTGATTACCTCTGAAACTCAGCCCCCTGCCCCGCAAGGGCCTGCTGATCTTCAGAGGTAATCAGGTAATCAAAAGCAAGGTTTTTTGGCGGGACGCACAAGTGGCATTCTTCGTTTTTTGTGAACTTGAAATAATCAGTACTTGTCTACTGCCTCACGGAATCATCAATCGTATACTCAGGAGAAGAGAATGGCGACAACACAGAAGGAAGTGATAGGTTTTATTGGTCTGGGAGTTATGGGAAAAAGCATGGCATCCCATCTTTTACAAAATGGTTATCAACTCAACATTTACACGAGGACCAGGGAAAAAGCTGCGGAACTGTTGGAACAAGGGTGCGTGTGGCAGGATAATCCCGCTTTGCTGGCGGCATCTTCCGATGTGGTTATTACAATGGTCGGTTATCCACACGATGTGGAGGAAGTTTATTTCAACGATGACGGGCTTCTTCAGAACTGCAGACCCGCCAGTGTTCTTGTTGATATGACAACCAGCAGTCCTGAACTTGCCGTACGGATTTATGAGGCTGCTCAAGAAAAGGGGGTCGGAGCCCTTGATGCGCCTGTATCTGGTGGAGATGTAGGCGCTCGTCAGGCAGCTTTGTCCATCATGGTTGGGGGTGATAACGATGTTTTTGCCCGCATTCTCCCGATTTTTAAATGTATGGGGAAAAATATAGTGCATCAGGGGCAGGCCGGCAGTGGGCAGCATTGTAAAATGGCAAACCAGATTGCTATTGCCTCTACCATGATGGGGGTTTGTGAATCTATCCGCTATGCTGAAAAGGCCGGGCTGAATCCAGAAACGGTTTTACAATCTATAGAAGCAGGGGCTGCTGGAAGCTGGTCTCTTTCCAATCTTGCGCCTCGCATGATAAAAGATGATTTTGCTCCAGGATTTTACGTCAAGCATTTCATAAAAGATATGACGATAGCGCTGCAATCGGCTGAGAGGATAGGTTTGAAACCCTCCGGCCTGGCACTTGCCAAATCTCTCTATGACAAGCTTGCTGCCGAGGGAGGAGAGGATTTGGGAACACAAGCTCTCTATACTCAATACAAATAAGAAACGATTGGGAAGCGGCTGAACCCGGGGCACCTTATTCAGCCTGCTGCCAGGGTACCGGTAGTGTGGGTGTCGTATTTACTCTTTGAAGGTTTTTAATGAATGCTTATGGAAACGCATGTCGATTTTTCCGCCATAACCGCTCTTTTTACTGATGCCGAAAAGAAAGGACGGAACTATCTGTTTGAGTATGAGGTCTATGACCTGATTCGTCTGGCCGGTTCAGAAACGCCGCCGGAATACCAGGTACTCCCGAAAAACTCCCGGATAGAAAAGCATGATGTGGATGTATTGCCCGGTGAGAAGGTAGTCATCAAGATCCTGTCGCCGCTCATATTACATAAAAGTGATGTCGGTGGTGTCCGTATCGTCCGGAAAACGCTGGAAGATGTCCTTTCATGTGTGCGGAGGATGTACTATGAGATTCCGGCAGCATTCATCGAACTGGTGCGGCAGAAGAAATTTGCTCCACCAGAAGGTATGCCTCTGGGAAATGGTGATGCATTGCGGCGCTATATAAGCGATTCGATAGAGGGTGTTGTTTTGTGTCGTTATATGCCGCCCGATAGTGAAGAGTTTGGTAACGAGTTGCTTGTGAGCT
>JAZBNU010000502.1:0-5540 GCA_036350815.1 Desulfopila sp. | reverse complement strand
GACAGATTGCGCAGGACAAGGCGCGGGCTGTAGTTTTTGATCTGAATGGAAGGACAAACACTTGTGCAGGTACCGCACTGCATGCAGGTTTTGAAGGTTTCACTGATTTCTTTTTCCATTTCTACAAGATCAACTTGAGAATCTTTCTGGGCCTTTTGCTTGATGGTGCTGAGAAAGATTGCAAGTGGCCGGTACATCAGATGGGAGAGTTTGCCGAAGGGAAGCATGATCATCAACATACCTACGCAGATACCGACGTGGATGGTATAGATGGTATATGTGGTAAGCGGCAGTCCGCCAATTCTGGCAAAATGAACAAGGATACCCGTAAAGGCTATGGCAAAAATCAGGATAAGGAAAAACAGATCTGTAAAATCAGAGTACCTGTGCAGGTTCTCATCTTTCTTGACCAGGCGGCCATACAGCATGCTGCCTGAACCAACCATCAAGGCAACTGTGGCATAATAGCCGACAATGCGCGTAGGATGCCAAAAGGGATGAACGATATCTGTCTGGAATTGCTCTAGGAAGATCATCACCAGTATCTCCATGGCAACCCAGCCTGTAAAGAGGAAAAAGTGTCTGGCCCAGGCGCTGCTTGGACCGGTTCCACATTTGCGCCATTTTTTCTGGGTGAAATAGTTAATGACAAAGACAGGTGCCTGGGTAATGTACAGCTTCAAGGGCACTTTGGTACCCTGCATGATTTTGAAATACATATTGACGGCGTTTGAACCAAGCAGACCGAGGACTATCAGGATCATAATCTGGTCGCCAATATGCACGTTATGTACAGGAGCAAAGGAGTTGAGCGCAACGTAGTCGGTAATGACGGGCCCACGGAAGATGATAAGCAGGGCCATTACAAACAGCGCAATACCCGTAAAGGCAGCAACTTCCCATTTCGGGCTGGAGTAGAATAACCTGGCAAGCCCGGTCCAGTCATACTGTGTCATCAGCCAGCGACGAGTCGCCATCATGGTTTCAGCTGGTTCGGCGCCTCGAGGACAATCTGTGTTGCAGTCGCCGCAGTAGTAGCAGAGCCAGGGTTCCGGTGCTTCAAGAACTTTATCTTTGAGGCCCAGCTGGAGATAGCGGTAGATTTTTCGTGGAAAGGTGCTCTCGCCTTCAGACAAAGGGCATGCCGCAGCGCAATTACCACATTGCATACAGATTTCCATGTCCTTAGCACCCAGCCTCTTGATTTCGCCATAGAGATTTGGACTGATACTATAATTCTTCAAAACATTCTCCCTTCTGTACCAGTAGGTGGGTTGAGGAAAGGATCCCGCTTGAGACCGTCCCAAGCGGGATCCTTGTCAAATTACCGAAGCTGCTGTCACTTTCACTGTGTGACGTACATAAGCACATTACTGCCTGAGAGTCTCTTGTCGCGACTCTGTCAGTGCTACACCGTAGTATAATTTGCATATGCATGTAAGTATCCCGTCAGCATGAATATAATAAGCGAATACGAATTGCAAGAATAATTGGGGCGCTTTGCCGATTTACTCTTTTGTTCGATTGCCGATTCTTTGCAGTTGTGCGCATTGTGCAAAATAACAGGCGATTAGCTTCCTCATGCGTCTTCATTTTGAGATCATTCGCTTCAATATGCCCCATGAAGCAGGGAAGACCTGCTTCATGACCTGCCATCGTGGTGGATCTTTTACCGTTTCAGAGCTTTTTCCGCGAGATCTGCTACTTTCCCTGCGTACCATGTTCTGAAATTTGGGTCTCCCATGTGTGTCTGTCGCCATTTGTTCAAAGGAGAATCCGGATCATCGCACAAGCTGCCTTTGCCATTATCCCAGAGTTGCAGGCATTCAGTACATTCACCATCAGAAAGATCGCACAGGGGGCAGTCGTTTTTCCATGGCGGTTCAGCTTTGGCGACATGCTTGACATAATAGTGCTTGTCGTGAGCCGGATGTCTGTAAAGCCATGTCCACATTTTCTTGAATTCTTGTATTGCTTCTGTCTTAGGCATTTTTTTACCCTCCGAATTGGATTGCAGGTTGCCTCTGTTCGAATTGCGGCATCAAACAGAAGTGGAAATGTGTTGTGGTGATCGCCTGTGCAGGTCGGGGTGAGCTGAATCTGTGCAAACATGTCCCGCTACCTGCCCTTTGTCAGTATTGGTGTTGCTACTCTGTGGTATATATTTCATATGCACAAAACAAAATCAAAAAAAGAGAGCGCCAGAATTTACCACACTGTGGTATAAATCGCATATGCACATAAAAATCACAAAAAAAATCCGGCTATTTTTTTCTACTACAATGTAGTATATATTACATATGCACGTTACTACATCGTGGTAGTCCTACGGAGTGTGTCAATTGCTCCTACTTTGTGAATATCTTATCTCGGGTGAAAATGCAAGAAAAAAGCACCTTGAAAACACCCTCAAATCTCGAAAAATGGTGCTGTAAATGCAGTCATTATGTGAAGAAATCTTTATTGTGTTTATGTAATATACTAGAATTCAATAGAAAAAAAATATTGTCAGGGAAGCTTTTTCCCTGGAGTGAGTTTTTATTTTTCACAAAAAAAAACACTTTAAAAATCCACCACAGGGAAAAGATGAAAAGAAATTATATGTGTATATGACAATAATCAGTTATCGATACAATCCATGAATCTCCACTTGGACTGAAAAGCAGTACATCTGCAGAGTAAAGACAGGTATTTGATGTTTCTTGGAGTTCTCTCTTCATTCTATATTTTCAAAAATCACAGTCTTTCTGTTGTTATTTTATGAAGATGGTTATTCTTGTTCCTTAAGATTGCACATTTTTTGTGGACGCCAGGCGACAAAAGCCGTTTCAATTGTATTTTTGCCGTAAAAAAATGGTACAACTTAGAAGAGATAAAAGAAAAACACCAAAAGGATCTCCTGCAGAAAAACCCATACTCTGCTGTCGCATTGAATTTTGCGGAAATATTAAGGTGTGTATACTCATGAAAATGGTACGTCATGTCTGTTTCTGATTTCTCTATAGGTAAAGAACTGGAACTGCACCGTCTGGAACTGGTCCAGTTTGCCCTGGACAATGCAGCCGATGCTATCTTCTGGATTGATGAAGTGGGCAGGTTTATTTATGTAAACCACGCCGCAACAGAATCTCTAGGCTACACTAAAAAAGAAATGCTGAGCATGCACATTCAGCAGATTGATCGGAATTTTCAGGTTGATCTGTGGCAGTCTCATTGGAATAGAGTTAAAAAGCACAAAAAACTTACGCTTGAGTCATCTCATCTGACCAAGTCAGGTGAAAGTATACCTGTGGAAGTAAAATGTAATCACTTGACTGTCGGCAAAGCTCAGTTTCATTGTGCTTTTTCCAGAAATATCACACATCGAAAAAAGGTAGAGAAAGTTCTTCTGGAGAGTGAACGTCAACTTCGGAAAACTCTCGAAGCGACCTCCGATGGTGTTTGGATGAGAAATTTACAGACCGGAGAGGTCTACTATGGTGCCAAATGGGCTACGGTACTTGGCTATTCCAAGGAAGATCTTCGCACTGGAAAAATTACCTGGGAAAACCTGCTGCACCCTGATGACCGGTGTAAAACAGTACAAGCTCTGCGTGATCATCTCAATGGAAAAACTCCTGCCTATGAAGCAGAGTTCAGGCTTCGAAACAGTTCCAACCAATGGCAGTGGATTCACGCTAGAGGACGAGTGATCGAATATACGCCCACCGGAAAACCATTACGTTTCGTCGGCACACATACAGATATCACCTCTCGTAAAATGATGGAAGACTCTCTTCTGAAAAGCACGGAAGAGATAAAGCTCTTTGCCTATTCTGTAGCTCATGACCTGAAAAGCCCTGCTCTTGCCGTTCGCGGCCTGGCTGAAAGGTTCAGAGCCAAGCTGTTTGATCTATCAGACACCAAAAAGCTGGAATATTGTGACCGTATCATTGAATCAGCTGAGCAGCTTGTCGATCTGGTTGATAAGATTAATACCTTTATTTCCTCAAAAGAGACTACTCCGGTATTTGAAGAAGTCCCATTAAGAGAGGTTGTCCATGCAAGTAGAGAGGAATTTGCGGCGCAACTTCAGTATCGATCGATTGCCTGGCGAGAATTCCCTGAGAATCCCGTCATTAAAATGGATCGTGGCGGCATCATTCGTGTTCTGAGAAATCTTGTTGAAAATTCACTCAAATATGGAGGTCCCCGTCTGAGCAAAATTACAATAAGTTACCAGAACACAGCCGGTTATCATGTGATTTCTGTAAGAGACAATGGAGTGGGCATGAATGTAGATGACAGTGAAAGAATTTTTCAGCCCTTCAAAAGAAAAAACAGTTCTTCAGAGCAGAGCGGCTCCGGCCTCGGTCTTGCCATTGTCAAGGAAATAGCACATAGGCATAAGGGTGAAGTCTGGCTTGAACCGAATACCAAAAGGGGAGTTCAGTTCTGTTTTGCCATTTCCAAAAAACTGTAGTGCTTAATGGAGAAGAAAAATGAATGTGATAATGGATCTTTGTGTGGTTCCTCTTGGCGTCGGGGTGTCTGTCTCAAAGTATGTTGTGGCCTGCCATGAAATTTTATCTGCCGCTGGACTTACAATAGAAATGCATGCTTATGGAACAAATATAGAGGGAGAGTGGGACGAGGTCATGGCTGCAGTGAAGAAATGTCACGAGAAAGTTCATGAGATGGGGTCCCCGCGGATAACAACAACCATCAAGTTAGGAACCAGGACGGACAGAAAACAGACCATGGCGGATAAAGTAAATAGTGTTTTGCGACAACAGAAAGGATAGTGCTGGTTCAAAATGGCTCCTGCACCATTTGATAGACTGAAAACATTTGAGAGCAGGAATGGTATTATGCCCAGAGGTTCAGCTTAGGGTTTTCTGCAAAGCCACGAAGAATATCGCCACGGGTAACAATACCGGCAAGATACTCTTTTTCTACAACCGGCATAGCATCGATATGATAAAAAGCCATAACTCGAGCCACCCGGCGGATATCGCTGAGAGAGTCAGTGGTGAGTGTCTCCGTTTTCATGATATCGGCAACAAGGAGATTACGGTTGACATCTATCTGGTCATCTGTGACGACAATGTGTTTTAGAATATCCCGGTCTGATAGAATCCCCTGAACCTTGTTGGTGTTGCTGGTTATGACAAGTTGACGTATGTTGCTGTTTTTCAACATCGACCACGCTTCATACAAGGTTATGTTCCCGTTTATAGTTGAAACCGGAGAAGACATGATCTGATAAGTATGCAACAGAGGTTCGACCAGATTTTCTCTGTTCAGCACTTTCTGATAGGCACGGGCAGCCTGTGCTCCTGGACCAAAAGGGAGGCCTGATTGTTCTTCATTCTCTTTCAGCGCACGAACTGCTTTGCTTTTTTCAACTCTGCGAATCTGTTCAAGGGCTTCCATAGGTCCCCTGAAACGGAGACCGTCGACATCATAAATATAAAACATCGCTTTTCATCCTTTTCTGTTGGATCACCATGTCATACAGGCAAAGGCCAGGCTGCAAGATAGACTACCGCAATATAGCG
>JAZBNU010000501.1:0-8198 GCA_036350815.1 Desulfopila sp. | reverse complement strand
TCTGGGTTTTCTGCTGAAGAGGATCGGCCTGACCAACACTGTTTTTCTGCAGACTTCAGACAAGCTGGTGTATTATATCTTTTTTCCGCTGATGCTTTTCTGGAAAATCGGGGGGGCCTCCTATGAAGACGGCATTGCCTGGAATCTCGTCTTTGCCTCTTTTTCAGCCCTGGCGGTGATGTTTCTGCTGAGTATTCTCCTTATAGCGGTCTGCAGAATTTCTGATTTTCAGGCAGGTTCTTTTGCCCAGAGCTGTTACCGTTTCAACACCTATATCGGTGTGGCCGTTGTCCTGAACAGCTTTGGCGAAGATGGTATCAAGTATTTTGGTATTGTCATCGGTCTGGCCATACCTGTAATCAATGCGGCAGCGGTGACCACACTGATATGGTTTTCTCAGGAGAAGGTATCATCACTCAAACGAAGCAGGCTGCTGTTTAAGGCGCTTGTTTCCAACCCCCTTATTCTTGGTTGTCTCGCCGGGTTGGCCTACTCCAGAGGGTTTACCGGTTTTCCTCAGTTTCTTGACAACTCCCTGGGACTGATTTCCATGCTGACTCTGCCGCTGGCACTTCTCTCCATCGGTGGGTCTCTGACGTTTAAGGGAATACACCATCATGCGCGTCTATCCCTGCTTGCGGCACTGGCCAAACTCGTGGTTTTTCCACTGGTGGGCTATGGCTTTCTCAAGCTTTTCGGGGTTCAGGGGACACCCTTTCTAGTGGGGATGATCTTTTTTTCACTGCCGACGTCGACGGCTATTTATGTACTCTCCTCGCAGATGCAGAGTGATACGGAACTGGCCTCATCTGCGATTCTTTTTTCGACTCTTCTTTCCTTCCCGGTGCTTACTGTGGTGCTTCTTCTTTAGCCCGAATTTATCATGAACATTGTGTCAAATTTCTTAAATTAGGATACATTCAAATATGTTAAAGCAGTATAACTTCATAAGAAAACCATACACAATGTTCACCGAAGGCCAGCCGATCTTGCCGCGCCTGCAGCGTTGCTGAAGCAAGGTGCATAGACGACTATAGCGCCTTGCTTCGCGCCTCGCATCCACGGCAACCTCGGCTGGTGATCAATCCGGGCTGCCCGAATTTATCATGAACATTGTGTCAATTTTCTTAAATTAGATGACCAGACTGAGAAGAAGAAAAAACAGAATGGGAGGATGGCTGTTTTGATTGCTTTTGCCTGTATTGCTCTTATTGTTAAGGCGTAAATGTAAAGAATACTGTTTGAATGTACATGCACTGAACCTTCTGTTTATTTACTCATGAAAGGAGAAAAAATACATGAAATTGCACGATTATTTTGAAAACAATAAAGGACGCGGTGTCCTGTCCACAGCTGATCGAGCCGGTAATGTCAACGCGGCGGTCTATGCCAGGCCGCATATGATGGAGGACCAACAGATTGCCTTTATTATGAGAGATCGGCTCAGTCATAAAAATATCCAGGAAAACCCTCATGCAGCGTACCTTTTCATGACAGAGGGGCAGGGATACAGTGGTGTGAGGCTCTATCTCGAAAAGGTGTCTGAGACGGAAAATGCAGCGGAAATAGACGAACTGCAAAGAAGAAAGAAAAATTATGAAGAGGAGGCCGGACCACGGTTCCTGGTGTATTTCAAAGTTACCAAGATACTCCCCTTGATCGGTGACGGCGAATCAGATATTTCTCTGTAAGCCGCCATATCCCAGCCTGGCATGGTCAGCCGTACTGCCAACCCGAATTTCTCATGAGCATTGTGTATGGTCTTCTTATGAAAGCACACTTCATGAGAAATTCGGGCCAACCACAGCGCATACGGAGGCCATGCCGTCTTTATCCAGATCTCCATAATAGTTTTCGACAATATCCACAAGCCATGCTTTCTGTTTGGTGGAGGTGTCACAGCTCCACAGCCAGTGCACTTTAGATGAGAAATAGGACGCAAAACAAAAATCTCTCAATCTGGCTTCCGGCAGCAGAAGCGAAGAGAGTTCTTCCAGCGAGGGCAGCCGCCAGTCTGAAAAACCCTGCCAGGTGTTGCTGTTGAGATAGGCAACATATTCATGAGCCTTTGACCAGGTAAGCATGAATCCGGCACCTTCTCTCTGCCATATCAGTCCCGTGTCAAGACATGCTATAAGGCTGTGGCTGAGTATCTCAAAACGGTGTGGGGGATAAACCCGGGGGCGCATCAGGTCATCAAGGTCAAGGGATCGCTGCAGGTTTTTTCGCTGAATAAAGATGGGACTGCGGCGCAGAACTTTTTGCGGCAATGATGGAGACGACTGGTCAAAGGCAACAAAAGTGCAGCTTTTCTTTGTGTGGCGGGCCCATGCTGCGTGGATTTCTTCGAGTGCAAGACGCATATCCCGGGCCGATTCGTATCGTTCTGCTTGTTGCGGGCTGCTGGCACGCAGTAGGAATGCGTCCCAGTCGGAATTGAGTTCGCTGTTGAGACTGCTGGGCAAGGCCTGCTCCTGCAGCCTGTGATTGGGGAGTTGACCCGTCAGGAGGCGACAAGCGAGAACCGCCACGCTGAAAAGGTCAGAACGTTCGTCAGCCTTCTCCGGGGTTCTCTCCTGTTCCGGGGCGGCATAGTAGGGCGAGCCAACCTGCATTCCCGGAATAGCCATCTTTTCTTCTCCCCTGACCCTGGAGAGGCCAAAATCAATAATCTTGATTCTGTCATCGGTGGTTATCATCAGGTTGTATGGTTTGATGTCCCGGTGCACAATTCCGGCAAAGTGCAGTCTCTCCAGGCCAAAGAGCGTCTGGCGCAGATATTCGAAGGCTTTGTTTGTACTTATGATTCGAGAAGGTTTTTCCAGCTGGTACGATTCGCCGATCAATGAGCCGATGGAATGGGCGAAATACTCCAGCACGATAAATGGCGCACCGTTATCTTCATCACAATCAATGATTTTGGCTACGTGATCATGGGAGATTTCTCCCATGATCCTGGCTTCTTCTATAAAAATCTCCTTGAGGCGTTTCAGCCCGACAAGGTCGATGAAGATGTCGTCACGCGGCAGGAGAACTTTCAGAGCCACAGTCCGTGCGGTAATGGATGCTTTAGCTTTATATACCGTGCTCATGCCGCCACGGCCGAGCCTTCCATGAATTGAATATCTGCCTATCTTTTTCATGTGTTATCCCAGTCGTAAACCATACGCATCTGGAAAGCCGCGTTTCTTGATTTTTTGCCGTGTTGCGTGGTAATCATAGTCGACGCAGATGACTTCCAGTGAGTACTTTTGCGTATCCAAGAGCATAAATTTGGCGCTGTCGGTACCATCCCGGGGTTGACCGACACTTCCGGCATTGATGATATACCTGCAATCATGAGAGAGGGTATACCCCTTTTGCTGCAGGTTTTCCTTTCTCAGATGCACATTGTCCCATGAAATAACCTGCAGTTCGTGGGTGTGGCCGACAAAACAAAGGTCTGTTTTGGTTGTAGACAGATACATCTGCAGATCGTTTTCGGTGGCAGCGCTGACATAGCGGAGAAGAGACGAAGGAGGAAAACCGTGGACAAACAGGATATTGTCGAGCACCAGATTTTTTTTCAGGTTGCAGCAGTAGTCGCGGTTCGAGGCAGAAAGCAGCTTCTCGGTCTCGATGGAATTTTCCCGCGCCTGAAAATTATGCCAGTTGCGGATTGTTTCACTGTCCAGGGCAGCCTCATGATTTCCCAGAATGCAATAATATCCCTTTTGCCGGAACAGGCTGACAACCTCGTCGGGGTCAGGGCCGTAGCCGATGAGATCACCGAGACAGACAACCTTGTCCGGTTTTCGCCTGTCGATATCTGCAATAACTGCCAAAAATGCTTCGAGGTTGCCGTGAATATCTGAAAGTACAGCGATCTGCATGAAGGAAGTCCGCCTGAGACGTTGCTGCTGTCTTGTCGCAGTGCCGAGGGCTGGCTAAAATGGTGGTAGAGCGGCACCGATACTCTTAACCTAGTCCGAAATTCGAACTAGAACCATTATTACACCAGCATGAGAGAAAGAAAAGAAAATTTATCGGTCATGATTATCTATTAATGGTACTATATTACAATCTGCGCATCTCCTGGCGCAGCAGAGACAAGTGTAAAGATTTTATGAATACTTTTTAGATGGGAGTACGTAATGATCGTGAGAATATTTCTCATTCTGTTTATTTCAGGAGCATCTGCGGTATGCTATCTTGCGGGATATGTACGTCTCATGAGCGGGCTCCTGCTTGGGTTTGCTTCCCTTGTTTCGGTTTTTTTCGGCGCGCTTTTTGTAGTGCCGGAAGAGAATCGAGAATTATGGTTTCCTGTCTATGGCGACGGGGCCGCCTGGCCGTTTTTTCTCCTTGCCCTTCTTCTTGTTGCTATTGCCGCTCTGCTTTTTAATAAAAGACAGGTGAATGCTCCAGCAGAGATTCTTTCATCGGTTCATTATAAATATGGTATCGGCGCCTTTGTAACTTCTCTTTTGAGTGTTTTTCTTCCTGTTGTTTTCTGGTTCCCTTCCGATGATAAACGCTTGAGCATCGATTCCAGTGCGCTTGGAGAAGGTGTTCTGTTAGGAACCTGTATCTATCTGATTGGTACTATACTCTCTCTTTTCCTTTTCTACAGGGCGTCAAAAGGGGGTAAGCCAAACAATCCAGATTTTATGCGGCGGGTGGTACTGGCTCTGTTTTCGATGCTCCATTTTGACAAGCTCCCGGCCTTTGTTGCATTTCTGCTGATTTATTCCCCTGAAACACAGATAATATATCCCTCCATAGCGGCACTGGCTCTTGCGGCCTATATTCCCGTTGGCCTTTTTCTTCTGAAAATCAGCAGTCAGTGTCAGAGGATGGAATAAACATTTGTAAATATATCATTTTTTTGGTTTAATACTTACGCAGTAAGTAGAAGAAGCGAAAAATAATTCAGATGGTGAGGTGTTTTTTTAGAAGAGGCCTTGAAGAACCTGCTATTGTCTTCAAATATGCGCGGATAAAGCCGTAGGATAAATATTTCCTTATATCAGGTAGATGGTTACAAAAAAAGCAATTATCAATAATGAACTGATCCGAGAGATAGTCGCTATCCGACTTGATACTCTGTGGAAAATGCTTGGCCAGAACCAGGCTGGTTTTCTACCTGACAAAAATGATGAAGGGGCTACCGGAAAATTTGACAATAAGGGAGCTATTTTTGTTCCCGGAGGCTTGATTTATCAGGATGTTGATGAGCGTTTTATTCGTTACTCACCCTATGGCCAGATCGACGGGACGTCTTTTCGCGAAAAGATCAGAGAATCGATGCGGTATGATAATGCCACCTTGCTTTATCCCGATGGAATAGCCAATGGTGTCAATCTGGACGGCGGCTTTTTTTCCAAGGCAGCCAGAAGGATCTACACCTACAAGAGGGCTGCATATCGCCGTAAAAAGAAAATCGGCAATACCACCCCCATTGAGATCACTGCAGATGATATTATCAAAAGTCATTGCCCTACATACATGACGCCTCCCTATGGTTCCCGGACCCGCATCAGTTCCTGTATCGCGGTGGGTCTTATTCATCCGGCACTGTTCTATGCCTACTATAAGACCGAGTTTAATTTCTCTCAGAAACAGGCACATATTTTTATCCGTGATCTCGATCAAGCCAGGGATCAGGCCGTCTCCAGTGATGGAAAAAACCTCTATCCTCCCTATATTGTCGTCTGCCATGATACGCGCTACAAAGAGAACAACTTTACAGGATTAACCAGGATATTGGGAATTGGTAAATTTGGTGAGTTTGCCACGCTTTCTTTTGAGGCCGTTAACCCGATGCTTTTGAAAGAGATGGCTCGGAAGAAGACGAGGTACCGGGAGGAAGACGCTTTCGCAGTATATGATGATATGGTGATTCTCGGTATATTGCGGATTTATAATGAAACCAACCCGGGCAAACGTTCACTGAAATACCAGATGCATGCCCTGATGCCCAAAGAGGACATGGGCTTGAATGTACGAAAAATTGCTGCTTCAGCAAAGAAAAGATACGATATCAGGCGAAAACGGAAAACTGCTTCCTGATATTTCCCACTGGCCACAACAGCTGAAGTGCAACCTGCGTACATCCTCAGCGAAAACACTTCATAAGGCCTGCAGGCCAACTCCACCACTACTGAAAATACCGAAAAAGATATCTTTATGGAAAAACTGCTTTTTACTCTCGGCTTGATCCTGAGTGGTTTGATACTGGGTTATGTCGTTCAGAGAGCCGATATGGCCGGTCTGGTGAAGCTGCCTGTAGACAGGGTCACACTGCGCAAATGGCTCCAGAAGATCGGTCTGCTGTTTTTTATGCCGATTTCGTTTCTTGGTGCGGTCTGGATTGTTTCCTTTGGTGATCTAAGAGTGGTCTGGCTGCCTGTTATCGGCCTTGTTGTTTTGCTCTGCGGTGGTGGACTTGGTTTGCTGGCGGCCAGATTTCTTGGAGTAGCCAGAGAACAGAAAGGTGTAATGTATTGCTGCGGTTCTTTTACGAATATCGGCGCAATCGGGGCTCTGGTCTGTTTTGTGTTTCTGGGTGAAGCTGGATTTGCCCTGGTGGCTTTGTATAAAATGTTTGAGGAGATAAGTTATTATACCGTAGGTTTTCCTATTGCCAGATACTATGGTGCGGTCGATACTACCCAGGGATCCTTGCTGCAGCGTGCTGGTGCGGTCGTTAAAGATCCCTTTGTAGCTACGGTTCTAGCTGCGTTTTTTATCGGTTTGAGTCTTAATCTATCCGCGGTGCCGCGCCCTGTTTTTTTTGATATGGTAACAGCCCTGTTCGTTCCACTGGGAACCTTTGTCCTGATAGTCTCCATCGGCCTCGGCATGCGTTTTTCCAGCGTCGGCAGATATACAGACAAGTGCGTTGCAGTTTCCATTATCAAATTTATCTGTCTTCCGCTGCTTGGTGGCTCTTTGGCGTATGCATGCGGACTGCATCAGGTGGCCGACGGTCTGCCCTTTAAAGTAGTCCTCTTGCTCAGCTCCATGCCGGTTGCCTTTAATGCACTGGTAGCCGCATCAATTTTTGATCTTGATCTAGATCTGGCAAACAGCCTCTGGCTGGTGACCACCGCTATGCTGGTAGTGGTTCTGCCCTGGCTGTACTTTCTGGTGAGTGCCATTTCTGGATAGACACTGGTGAGTATCCTGCCTTTTTAAAGGTGGTGCTTCTGGTCCGCAAAAAAGGTATCAGGGTGCCGCATCGCGTCACAGTACCTGGGTAATAGCTGGCTGCAGACTTGCTCACAGAAGGAGCCGAGAGCCAGGTGAATCTTTTTTCGTAAAAACGCCAACCTCTTTTCGTCCACCTCAAATGTTCTATGGTTGAACCATGGCTCTTGCAGATACGCCCTGCGGTTGAGTTCGAATTGAATCCAGGGGAGCTCGCGACTGTGTGCCTGTGAGATATAGCCACCTTTGAATGGTGTGTTGAGAACAATCTGGTCGGATTCCTCGGGAAATGCCAGGCGGAGGCAGTCGGCGAAAAGGTTGAGCAGATCAGGGGAACAGGAAAGTTCATTTTCAAGCCCTTCTCCATTTTCATCACCACCGTTGCTGAGACAGATAAATGGCCGTTCGATGTCGTTTTCCGGTGTGGTTTCCGGTGCAAATTCAAGCATGGAGTGGCAGTCCAGGGCACAGAGGAGGCCGGGGTGCCGGGTGCTTTCTGCAATTTTTCTATGGTACGGGAAGTAGTATCGCTGCAATACGTCTTTAATGAGACTGCGGTCAGGAGCCTGGCCGGGGTGATAGACAGCCGTTCCCATAACAGTCTGACTTTTGACAACGCCGTCTGGATTGTGCGGCGGCAGATCGTCGATGCTGCGGTTGAGGTCGATTACTGCCCGGGCTATATCATTGTCATGGAAGGAGATTACCTCATCGCGAAAATCGAATATCTCACGGGTGCAGGGGTCGCTGTCTGGAAAGATGTCTTTAAATTGTAATGAGACGCGAGACTGAACAGCACCGGGGACGGTATAGCCCCCGTGGGGGACCGAGATGAGCAGCGGTAATCTGCCTGAGCCTGAGAACATCTCTTGTGCAGTATCTGGAATTCGATGTTTGTTTGGTAGTATTTTTGTCATGGCAATATATTTTCAGTCATAGCCCGGCAGCCGTGCATGCTCTCTGTGACGCTGCGATGTAATTGCTGGTGTGTTGGTGCAGGATTTTCC
>JAZBNU010000500.1:0-3109 GCA_036350815.1 Desulfopila sp. | reverse complement strand
TGGCACCTTCGCAATGCGAAACAGTACTATTCACAACAACATAGCAGATCCATACTCTGCAGGCGGAGTTCTTGTTGGACAAAATGCAGCAGGGGTATTTTCTTTTTGTACAATTTCCAACAATACGGGAGGTATTTTAGGAGGCCTCTATCTGGACATCGATACAAGTGTTATTCTTGCCGGCACAATTATTTCCAATAATAGGCGAGGCTCAGACGACAGCTTGATAAATTGTGCTGGTAATTCCTTCCAGACAACGCTGTATAACCTGGAAGATGATAATGATTGTGGACTTTCAGCAGGAACAAATCTGATCAATACCGACCCTAAATTAGGTGGACTCACCAGAGATGGCGGACTTACCCCAACGCTGCCGTTATTATCCGGAAGTCCAGCGATAGATGCCGTTGTGGTTGGAACAACTCTTACAGAAGATCAACGTGGAAAGCCACGGCCCAAAGGGGAATATCCAGATATGGGGGCCTATGAATATTACGGGCCTGTCTGTTTTCCAGTAAGATCTACTGATGGTACTGGTACGATTATTTGTATGTAATCACTGCTGCAAGGTTGATGACCACGTCACATTTTGCAGACATGACGTAGGACCTGCAATCATCGATATCATGATGGAACAATAGAGTAAGTATATAGAAGTAGCAGTTGTCAAGGAAAGACATTTACCTTTTTATAAAGTGTAATGAGATGAATAGAAAACTACCTATCTGGGCTTTTGGAAGATATTTTTTCTATTTAGTGTTAAAGTTTGAAATTTATCAGTAAACTCGGCTACAATTTCTTAGTATTTAGAATAGCAGCGTATATTTGAGAGGTTCGATTCTGGCCTTGACCAAATTGTAAAAAGGGCAACTCAGCAACCGAAGTTGCCCTTTTGGGATTTGCTTCAGATGAGTTCTGATAATACGTTGATGGGTGAGGGCCTTATGAGCAAAGACACCAGGTGGCATATTCCAGCAAATAAGAGCAAAGCGTTAATGCTTGCCAAAAGACAGCTGTCGGAGCTGGTCTGCGATGCTGTCAACCTTGAAGGAATCAACTTCACCCTTCCTGAAATTCAAACCTTGCTCGATGGCATAACCATTGGGGGGAGGAAACTCTCTGATCAGCAGATTGCGCTTAATCAGGCTGATGCCTGGCGGACCCTTTTCAGGTGGATAGAGTCTGAAGAGTTTGTGTTAAGCGTAGAGAAGACCTGTGAACTGCATGGAATTGCAGGGCATAGAGAAGCTCTGGAATGGGGAAAGTTCCGTACAGGTTCGGTAACAATAGCAGGTACAAGCTATATGCCGCCAAAAGCCGAACAACTCCCTGGTTTGTTTGAGGCTATGATCAGTGAGATGGAGAAGATGGATGACGTCTATGATCAGGCAATTTTCCTGTTCCTCACCATGGCGCGACACCAGTTTTTCTATGATGTAAACAAACGTATGGGCCGTTTCATGATGAATGGCCTCCTTTTAAGTGAAGGCTACCCAGCCATTAATCTTCCAGCAGCACGTCAGCTGGAGTTTAACACCCTGATGATTGATTTTTATAGCTCTGGCGAACAGCAGCAAATGAACGCATTTCTCCGCTCCTGCCTGGATGAAAGAATCATCGAAATCATGATGGAACAATAGAGTAAGTATATAGAGATAGCAGTTGTCAAGGAAAGCTTGTCAACTGGAGGGTGTTGTGTAAATATCCTGATTTATTTTCCCACCAGGAGACACGCTACAGCTAATTCCCCATAATTTCCTGTATCTGAGCAAGATTTGTGGACAGCACAGTATGGAGATCTGAATAAATCACCGCTTTACCATACTGCTTTTCATGCATAGCCAGTACCTTCTCGTATATTTTTCCAATTTTTTGAGCAGTTGCTGTGATAATTTCAAAAACCTTTTCAGGCCGAAGTTTCATATCCTTACTGAATTTGACAAAAGCACTTTGGTTCACTCGATCATGCCTGTAGGTATTACCTATTGCCATGGCAAGCTTGCGATCCAGATTAGGATAAACCTGTGTTGAAACTAAATCATAGAACGGGGCGAGCATAATAGTATCTTTGTGGATAATAGAGAAATTCTTACCATGCGCATCATTGTTGCCTATGAAAAAATTGAAGGTCATGACCGAGGTCAGCTCTTGTTTTACCACTGATATATCGGCTGATAAATGCTCTTCGGCGAGTTCTCTGCAGTGTAAAAAGCCTGGGCCGCCCTGTTCCTGATATTTTCTATGAAACGGTAGCCCCATTGCCTGACAGAAATCTTCCTGATGTACCCGTTTCACAATGTTCTCTGAGCGGAACCGATCATAACGTTCTATAAGAAACAGTTCATAGCCTGCAAAAGTGTAGAGTTCAGAGTGAGGGACTGAGAGGCCAATCTGCCGGGCCAGGTCCATACAGAATGCTTCATTTCTATGGATATCACGAAAATAAGGACTGGCAGGTTTGATTATATGCGTTGTAGGCGATGCCGAGTTCTCAGGGAGATAAAAGCTTCCCTTCTCAAAATACACTGGTAACTTGTCTTGAGCCCCGGCAATTGATAGGCGGGCGTTAGCTAACTCAGGATATAATTTGTGTTTACCAGGATCAGATTCGATGGCCTGCAATGTATTTTGCAGCTCGACGTCTATACATCGATACTTGCTGGAAAGAGGAAGAATATCTTCACTCTCAGGAATAATGGAGAGGGCACCAGCGCAATCTTCGCCAAAATTTTCGAGAAAGGCAAAGGTGTCTTTTTTGTCAAATCGACGGTTGAAGGCCAGAATGGTTCGTGCGTCACTCTCGGGAAAGAGATTTTCAAAAAAAGCTGTGCTGACTCCAGGGGAAAATCGTTCTTCTTGACATGGCAGTGAGAGTGATATTTGCCGCCCACTGTTTTTGAGCCACTCTGCAGCGTATTGAAAGGTGATTTTGCCTTTTGGGTGTCTTGATATTGTACCGACGATCTGTTGATCCCAGTAAACTGTGAGATTACTCATTTGTCGATATCTCCCTCGGTCAGGTAAACTCTCAGCCCTACGGTACGTATCAAATCGAATACCTTATCAAGTTGAGCTGTGGTTTTGCCCTGCTCGATATTACTTATAAATT
>JAZBNU010000499.1:0-3562 GCA_036350815.1 Desulfopila sp. | reverse complement strand
CAAGCCCTATGGGGCAGGATCACTCTTTTCACGGGACGCCATAAACCCTTCCATGGGGGCTTGACTGCAGCCGTCCTGGCTGCAGACACCCGAGAAAAGAGCGACCCTGTCCCCTTAAAATCACGATGCTGAGTTTCAGGGGTAATCAGGTAAATCAATTCAGATAAAAATTAGTAATCTGTGCACTTACAAGCTAAAAGAGAAATGTTTTGGAGGAAAGATCCGGGTGACATCGTGTACTTTTTAAAAACAGGTTGTCACAAGCAGGTTTTTCACCGTTCGAGCAATGAAATATTCTAAAGACGACTGTCTCCATATATCCCCTGAAGTTCCAAGCTGTCGGCGCTACTTATGAGAGTATGCATGGCCTGTCTCTTCAAATTAACGGGAAAACAGGAAAAACGATGAGGTCAGTGAGGAGAAAGGCAAGAGAGCAGTACATCTGGTGTTAGATTGAAAGACTCTCTGGAGAAAAAGGCATTGACGATGACAGTCACAAGGGACTATTGTTGCGCAGGATTTTGAGGGTATTTTCCCTATACCGAGATGAAGTTACTATCAATCTATGCTACCACTTAAACCTTCCTTTGCCGGACGCCAACTCTTGGGCTGGCTGGCAATCTTCTCCTCCGCAGCCTCATTTTATCTGGCCACGGTAATTATTCGCTGGTCTTCATTTTATGTGGAGATAGAGGCTCCATACTTTGTGTTTGCCAGGTTCCTCACAGGTTTTCTGGTTGTCTCCGCCACCATGCTGTTGATTCGTCAGCCGTTTAAACCGAGAAAATACCACTTGCTCTTTGGCCGCACAGTTGCCAATACTGTTGCAGTTTTCTGCTTTTACAAAGCGGTGGAGGTTGGTACTCTCGCGGAAGCCAATATTCTCAACATGACCTACCCGCTTTTTGTCTCCCTGTTCTCCTGGTTTCTTCTCAAAGAGCAGCGTGACCCGTTTTCTTTTGTCATTGTGGCACTAGCTTTTGTCGGCATATGGCTGATTATCTCGCCCGGCGACATGGTGATAAAGTTCCACACTCTCTGGGGTCTTGGCTCCGGGTTTTCCGCTGCGTTTGCCATGATCTATCTCAACGTCAGCAGAAAGGTCCATGATTCCCAGACTATCCTTCTTTTCATGTTTGGCTTTGGTGCCCTGATTATCTTTCTTCTCTTTCGTTCTACCTTTTTCTGGCCTGACTCTGTTGAACTCTTTTTCCTGCTCACCTGTTCGGCAGCAGGTATAGCCGGGCAGTATTTTATTACCTATGGCTTCCGTTATGTCACTGCGGTGGAAGGATCTATAATGTCCTCAAGCCGTATACTTCTTGCCGCCCTGCTAGGACCGTATGTTGTTGGTGAGCCCAGCCTGACGCTGTTTGGCTGGCTGGGTGCTGTTCTTCTCTTCGGTGCCAACAGCGGGCTGGCGTTTCGACGCATGCAGAAGAAAAGGGTCGCAGGTTAGCCGTAATATCTCATAAGCCGATTGTCGTTGAGGCGAGGTATGGCAAAGGGGTGATATGTAGAGAGGAGTATCAATCAGTAGGAAAGGTCATTACGGACCATATCAAGCAATGCCGTCACTGTGGCGAAATCGAGCCTTGCATCCTGCCGTGCGGTGAGATCGGCAAAAGGATAGGTCAGCCCGACTTCATAACGCACTTCTCTTGCACCATGTTCGATGTCGGTTATGACTGTGTCGAGCATCATTGCGACAGTGGGCAGTTCGAATCGCTCCTGCATGCGATGTTCAACGTGCAATTCCAACAGCAGACTCAAGGCAGAACGGAGGCGATCCGCCACATCCACTTCCACCAGAAAAGGTACCGGACCATCAAGCGGCAGCAGACCAGCCATGGTCATGATTTCGTCATGGAGACTGCGCAGCAGCAGGCTGCGGTTGGCCATGAGAACCTCGCGAACCGCAACACTGACCTGAAGGCTGTTGCCCGACTCCGTGGTGATATATTGATGTTGCTGACGCAGTAGCGGTACCAGTGGGCGCAGTGTGACAATACTTGGGGCAGAGCGGGCCTTTGCCAGAAGCTTGATGATTGTATCCTGTTCGGGATGCCGACGGGCATCGATATCGGCAACACGTACGCGGGCGGCGGGGAGTTCGGTGATGCGTCGTTCGTTTCCCAGGCCGAGACCTTGAGTTGAGAAAGCCAGACCGACGAGCAGGGCTGATGCAACGGTGAAGCAGGCACCGCGCAGTAGAACCCGACCAAGATCCGGCTGGCTGCTTCGTCGAAAAACTCCGAAGCCTAAAGGAATAAGGCACAAAAACCAGGCAAGTAGAGCCGAGTTGCGCAGAATATCAAGGCTGGTCACCCAGGCGAGGACGCACAGGACGGCTGTAGCGATGGCGCAGGTTTCGGCGAGTTCCACAAAACGTCGTCGTCTGCGTTGATGCAAAATAGAGATAAAATCATTCTGTGTTGTGTTCACAGATACAGCCTCCGCAGGTAACCGCTCAGTACGTCCAGCGCGACAACGGTCAGAATAATTATGATGAGAATTGAACCAGCTGCGGGATAGTCGAATGAACGCATGGCTTCACTGAAAACCATGCCGATTCCTCCAGCCCCGACGATTCCGACAACGGTGGCTGACCGGACATTCGATTCAAATCTGTAGAGTGTATAGGAGACCCATAGGGGCATTACCTGCGGAATGACTCCGTAGATTATTTCTTCGAGCATTCCGGCGCCGGTGACCGCGATACCATCGACAGGACGGGGGTCGATGGCTTCCACCGCTTCACTGAAAAGTTTTGCGAGTGCGCCACTGGTGCTGATCCAGAGGGCAAGCATGCCGGCCATCGGCCCGAGACCGACGGCCGCGACAAAAATGAGGGCAAACACTAAATCATTGATGGCACGGCTAGCATCCATAAGCCGTCTGGCAGGTTGGTATACCCACCAGGGGGCCAGGTTGGTCGCTGACATCAATCCGAAGGGGATTGCTGTCAGGAGGGCGAGCAGCGTACCCCAGATTGCCATGTGCATGGTAACCACCATCTGCTCAAGATAAATTCTCCACATGGTGAAATCGGGTGGGAAAAAACCGGGAAGAAACCGCCCGGTGGATCCGGTTGAGCCGAAGACCATTGAGCTCATGTTGTCTGTGCCGCGCAACAGGTCACCGATTCTGAGATCGGTGGCAACTATTCCCCAGACCACCAGACCGACAACCAGAGCCCAGATGACAGTTGCACCGATGGAGCGGCGCGGTGGTTCGGGAGGGAGAGTGATCGATACGGCAGAAACGGGCATTATAAACCTCTGTGTAACGAAAGGAGGGCCGACAAGGTCGGCCCCTTAATGGCTTTTACAGACCGGCAGAGAGCAGGCGTACCAGGGTTTCGAGATCGTGCATCTGTGTATCGATTTCTTTGAGGCGCTCGGTTTTCTCGGCTTCACTCAGGCTTGACTGTTCGGTCTTGGCACGTTCTTTGGCGAGTCCCAATTGGCGAACGGGAATGAGCTGGTGATTATTGGAGTTACGCCATATTTCCATGCCCCCGGAAGTGCGGGCCAGTACATCACGCGCTTCGGCAATCTGT
>JAZBNU010000498.1:0-4719 GCA_036350815.1 Desulfopila sp. | reverse complement strand
TGCCAGCAAGCTAACCTATTTTTCACCCTTCGGGCGTGCCTGCTGAGCCCATACTCTTCGTTATCAAGGGCTTG
The DNA here is from genome assembly GCA_036350815.1 of Desulfopila sp. Taxonomy (GTDB): domain Bacteria; phylum Desulfobacterota; class Desulfobulbia; order Desulfobulbales; family Desulfocapsaceae; genus Desulfopila_A. The sequence goes on along the minus strand of JAZBNU010000498.1, from coordinate 4,645 downwards.
CGGTAGATTATTACAACTGCACCCTTGATGCCTCGATTATGCATTCAGCAAGCATGTGAAACATTATGTCTAAAAATCTTGACGTAGAATTTCCGCTGCGGTAAACTGTCCTACAATTAAACAGTTTGAACTTTAAAATTATGGCGAGAAAGAAAAATGGATCTACATTTTACCAGAATGGCACCGCTTAAATCGTATCAGCATGTCGTTGAGCAGATAGAAAACGCTATTTGCGAAGGAACCCTGCAGCAGGGTGAACGTCTGCCGTCTGAACTGAAATTGAAGGAGATGTTTGCCACTTCGCGAGGCACTGTACGGGAGGCTTTGCGGGTTCTGGAGCAAAAAGGACTGGTGAGCATCCGCACTGGTGTAAAGGGCGGAGCCACTGTTAAGCAGGCGAATACCGATGCAATGCGTGACAGTATGGCTCTGCTGGTCCGGCACCAGAAAGTTTCTTTGCGCCAGCTAGCTGAATTTCGGGAATTTCTTGAAGGGTATGCCGCCGAAAAAGCAGCGGAAATTCAGAATGATGAGGAAATGGTACAATTGCGCAGGATCGTCCAGGCAATCCAGGACCATGTTGATACCTGTCCTGATGATTGGACAGAGTTTAATCGACTTGACGCAATGTTCCATCAAAAGCTGGCGGCAATGGCCGATAACCCGCTGGTTGAGGCTAACCTGGTGACGGTGCATGACAATATTCAGGGCTATTTTCAGAAATATCTTCCTTTTTCAAGACAATTACTGGAGAAGGATTTTGCCGATTTGCGTGACATTGCCTCTGCCGTCGAACAGGGTAAAGTCAAAGAAGCTGGAAAAGCGGCAAGACGGCATATCGCAAGATTTACCAGGATCATGGAAAAACATCAGCTTCTCGAAACCGCCTGAACACGATGTTTATGAGATCTTTGTTAGGAGCAGGCCTGATAGAGACAGATAACAATCATACTGCAGTAAGCGTAACGGGATGAAGGGAACAATTTTCGCCATTAAAAAATATGCCATCCACGATGGTCCTAATATCCGGACAACTGTTTTTCTCAAAGGGTGTCCTCTTCGGTGTCGCTGGTGCCATAATCCGGAAGGGATGACAGCGGGCATCAGCATAGTCTGGAGTGCGGAAAAATGCATCGGCTGCGGTGCCTGTGTTGAGGCCTGTCCGGAAGGGAGCCTGGCTCTGCACAAGAGAGGGATTGTTCGGGATAATGAGAGGTGTCGAGGGTGTGGAGAGTGTGCCGGCGTCTGTCCTGCCCTGGCGCATGAACCTACCGGGCGCCGTGTGGATGCGGCGGATGTCATGGCCGAGATAAAAAAAGACATGCCATTTTATGATACCTCCGGGGGTGGTGTCACTTTTTCCGGTGGCGAGCCGTTGATGCAGCCGGATTTCCTGCGTGAACTTCTTTTACTCTGTGGAGGCTACAACATTCATAGAACCATAGATACCTGCGCCTTTGCCGCAACTGATCTGCTTCTCGAGGCTGCAGATGCATGTGAGCTTTTCCTGATTGACCTCAAGCATATGGACAGTGACATGCATGTGCGTCATACCGGTGTACCGAATGAAGTGATCCTGCAAAATATTGTCGCACTGGCGCAGCGGGGCAGCAGCTTTATTATCCGGATCCCGCTGATAGAAGGGGTAAATAACGATGAAAAAAATATCCGCCGCAGCGGGGCCTTCCTGGCCGGGCTGCCGCTTCAGCCGCTCCAGGTTGATCTGTTGCCCTATCACAGCATCGCCGGATCGAAATATAAAAAACTGGGTCTTGCCGATCCTGGGCCTCAATTTGCTCCAATACGCAGTGAAAGTGTGCAGCGCTGCAGGGAAATATTGACGGAGATGAACCTTAAGGTAGAAATTGGAGGATGATATGAACAGTAGAATTGAGAGGTTGCGTAAACAGAGCTTTGAGGCGTGTCCGTCGTTGTCTATCGAGCGAGCGCTTCTTGAGACGGAGTTTTATCAGCAGAACAATGGTAAATATTCCGCTCCGGTACTGCGGGCAAGATTTTTCAAATATCTCTATGAAAAGAAAACCATCTATATAGGTGCAGACGAACTGATTGTAGGAGAGAGGGGGCCTGCGCCAAAGGTTGTTCCCACCTTTCCCGAGCTGACCTGTCACAGCGGCGAGGATCTTCGGATTCTCAACAGCAGAACCATGACCTCTTACCGAGTGGAGGAGGAAGATATTTCCACCTACGAGGAAAAAGTGGTTCCCTACTGGACCGGCAGGTCAATGCGTGATCGAATATTCAGTAAAATTCCAGAAAACTGGCAGCGCGCCTACCGGGCAGGTCTGTTCACCGAGTTTATGGAACAGCGTGCTCCCGGCCATACTGTTCTTGATGGGAGGGTTTACCAGTACGGCATGCGGGATTGGCGCAACCAGATCAGTGATCGAATAGCAAGGCTTGATTATATCAATGATCCTGAGGCTTCCGATAAATATGAACAGCTCACCGCCATGGCAATCACCTGCGAGGCAGCAACAATCTTTGCTGTTCGCCATGCTGAATTAGCTGAAAAAATGGCAAAAGAGGAGAGTGATCCCGTAAGAAAAGAAGAGCTTGAAGAAATTGCCCGCATCTGTCGATGGGTACCGGAAAATGCTCCTCGAACCTATCATGAGGCGGTGCAGATGTACTGGTTTGTTCACCTTGGCACTATCTCGGAGTTGAACGGCTGGGATGCCATGTCTCCTGGGCATGTAGATCAGCACCTGCTGCCGTTTTACGAGAAGGAAGTCGCCGCCGGTACGCTTGACAGGGAAAAGGCCAAGGAGATACTTGCCTGTCTGTGGATCAAAATCAATAACCACACGGCTCCGCCAAAGGTCGGGGTCACTGCCAAAGAGAGTGGTACCTATAATGACTTCACCCAGATCAATCTTGGCGGCCTGAAGAAAGACGGTAGCGATGGAGTGAGCGAGGTTTCTCTTATCGCACTTGAAGTTTCCGATGAACTGCATCTCCTGCAGCCGCAGCCAAGTGTTCATATAAGCAGCAAGACCCCGGAATATTTTCTTGATGCAGCAACCAGGGTGATACGCAAGGGATATGGCTATCCATCTGTCTTTAATACAGATACTGTAATTATGGAACAGATACGGGTTGGCAAGAGTGTTGAGGATGCCAGAGAAGGAGGAACCAGCGGCTGTATTGAAACGGGGGCCTTCGGCAAGGAAGCCTACATCCTTACAGGGTACCTGAACGTGCCGAAAATACTTGAGATAACTCTTAACAATGGCGTTGATCCTCTGACAGGCATCATGGTGGGGATAGAGAGTGGAGATCCACGCGATTTCCATTCATTCGATGACCTCTATCAGGCTTTCAGTAGACAGCTTCAGTATGTTGTCGATCTGAAAATCGAGGTAAACAACTATATAGAAAGAATGTATGCCAAGTATTCACCTGCTCCGTTTCTCTCCGTAGTGATAGGCGACTGTATTGAAAAAGGACGGGACTATTATGACGGTGGTCCGCGCTACAATACCAACTATATTCAGTGCTGCGGTATTGGGACGGTGACGGACAGTCTCTCTGCCCTGAAAACGCATGTATTTGATGAAGGTACCGTTGGCTGGGATGAAATGCTCCAGGCCCTGGCCGATAATTTTAAGAATGCCGAGGCGCTTCGCCTCAAGCTCTGGAACAAGACGCCATTTTTCGGCAATGATGACGACCGCGCGGATGATATCATGCAGAAGGTATATGACAGTCTCTTCAGCGTAATTGATGGAAAACCCAATACCAAGGGGGGCATTTATCATCTTAATATGCTCTCCACCACCTGCCATGTCTATTTCGGGAAAATGCTGGGTGCGACTCCCAATGGCCGTTATGCCCATCTGCCGGAGTCAGACGGCACCTCACCGTCACATGGCGCTGATAGAAATGGTCCCACGGCGGTAATCAAATCGCTTGCGAAGATGGATCAGGCCAAATCCGGCGGAACCCTGCTTAATCAGCGGTTTTTGCCGAGTGTCTTGAAAACCGATCAGGACCTGAAGAAACTGGCAGGACTGATTCGCACCTATTTCCGTCTTGGCGGACACCATATTCAATTTAACGTAGTTGATACGAATACCTTGCGCAACGCCCAGCAGGCCCCTGATGACTATAGAAATCTGCTTGTACGGGTTGCCGGTTACAGTGATTATTTCGTTGATCTCGATAAAGAGCATCAGGAGGAGATCATCAGCCGGACAGAGCAGGAAACGGTGTAATCCGGCTGTCTCTTGAATACTGCATCAATTTTCATGCATGAGATGAATATGCAAAGGAGTTGGTGCAGTGTTCTTTTCTGCGAAAATCCTGCACAATGCTCACCGAAGACCAACCGGTATTACCGCGTCCGCGGCAGCCTTGCCTCGTGAGAAAATCGGGAACAGGGGAAGGTATATAGTAATTGCGCTTTGAGATGCGGCTTCAGCGCTTGTCCCTGGGGCGCGGTGAAGCCGCCTTGCCCCTCCGGGTGTACATCTCCTGAAAGACTATAGAGCCGACGATCATAAAGAGACCGATAAAAGTGGCGCTGTGGATTGTTTCCCCGATGATGATCTGTAGAAAAACCAGTGAGAGAAAAGGAGAGATGTAAATCAGGTTGCCAAGCCTGGCTGCACTGCTGCTCATT
>JAZBNU010000497.1:0-2528 GCA_036350815.1 Desulfopila sp. | reverse complement strand
GGGGTATATCTTCCCCGACCAGCTGCCACCGCTGGCCCAGGATCTTCTGTTTCTTGAAAGCTACAAAGAGCAGGTGGAGCTGAAAAACGGAAAAACCGTACTCTTCAGGCCGCTTCTGCCCTCCGACGAATTCGAGTATCGCAATTTTTTCTATTCCTTGAAGAAACAAACCATCTACTGGCGTTTTTTCTACGAGAGAAAGATCTTTTCCCATGAAGTGATTCAGGGGGAATACGGTGACATTGATTACCGCAGGGACATGTTTCTCATCGGCATGGTGCAGCACAAACGGCATCAGCAGATTATCGCTCTTGCCACCTATATGGATGCAGGCGACCATAGAGCTGAAATAGCCTTTGTCGTTCACGAGGAATACCAGGGACTCGGGATCGGCACCTATCTTCTGAGTCGGCTGGAACACATTGCCAGGGAAAACGGTTTCAAAGGATTCGTGGCCACGACATTGAGGGAGAACACTTCCATGCAGAAGGTGTTCACAAACCGCTACCCCGATGCCAGGAAAGTCCAGGACGGCTCCATGGTGGAAATATATATGAATTTTCATGGGTAACCATGAATTACAAAGATGAGGAGCGCAGGGAGCATCCTGAGCGTCATTTACTTATGAACTTGTAAGTAACAGACGAAAACTCACAGGAGAACATTCTCCTGACTGTTTTTTTCGTCAAACCTACCAGTTGATTGCGTTTTCGCAGACCTCTGAAAACATTTTTCCAGAAATCGTCACAATAGTCTTTTCTGAAGCGGATTTTTATTGCCTTGACCTGGTTGGATCTGATATACAAGCAAAATATTGTGCTTGTTTCTGAATGAACATAAGATACTGAATATTAGATTTTTTATTGTTTGATTAACAAACGAGATGTTCATGTCTTGCCCTGTCGTACAATCCAGAAAAGCATAAGCCATTATTCCCCCCATTGACACCATAAACACGTTACCTCAATTCCACCAGCGAGGAGAAATTTGCGTGAGAAAAATGTGGTTTCGCCATCTGCTCAGCGCCTTTTACCTTTTCTGCATCCAGCGCATGCATCTTTTTGCGGTTCTGCTCCAGCTGCCGTTTCTCTGGGACCAGTTCTGGCTGGCGACATCATCGTCCGCTCCGAATCGGATCAAGCTGTTCTCCAATGGTGCCAACACTTTCAGAAAGTTTGGTTTTTTCTGCCTGAGCGCGCGGGAAGAGTATGTCGACAAGGCTCCCGAGATTCCATAACAGTTCCAGGTAAAAATTGATCTCAGTTTAATAGGCAAGCCTGCCATTTCGCTGTTTAATCATGAGTAATTATTAATAAAAAAAGAGGAAAAACAATGAACAACACAATAAGGAAATGCAAAACAGGTATGATCAGGGCGGCGCTGTTTATCTCTTGCATATTCTTGCTGAGTACGGCGGTCCAGGCTGATACCAAGGTGGTGATAGTACCGATGGTGTCTTCCGGTGGCGGCAAGACCCCGGCACCGGTCGCGAAAACCGGCCAGACAGTAATGCATGGCACTTACGATGATGGGCATCTTCAAAAAGGCGCTGCAGTCGAACCCGCATCGGCCAGATTCACCAACAACACGGATGGGACGATTACCGACACTCTCACCGGGCTGATCTGGTTGACGAACGGGAAATGTATTCACTTCAGGCAAAACGACCTATCAACATTTCCGCAGCGGAATTGGATCGGAGCTATTGTTGCGGCCAATGGCCTGGGCGCTGGATATTGCGGTTTGAACGATGGTTCCAAACCTGGCGACTGGCGGCTGCCTAATGTCAGAGAACTGGCCAGCCTGATTGATTATGGGAAATCAAACCCCGCCCTGCCTGAAAACAGCTTCCGTTCCATTGACATTGTAAATGATCTCTACTGGTCTTCCACCACATATTCGCCAGGCACCACCATGGCATGGGCGGTCAGTTTTTACAATGGGGTTGTCCTCGCTGAAACCAAAACTCTCCTGAAATATGTCCGACCGGTGCGCGGCGGCAGATAACGTTCAATCACCATTCTTTCCGAGGTAGCAAAGAAAAAACTTATGGCCTACCTCGGAAAAGATCCTGACAGCACGCCCTCTTGGGGCAGGATCACTCCTTTCACGCGACGCTATAATCCCATTCATGGGAGCCTGATTGCAGACACCAAGGATGCAGCCCCCAAAACAAGAATAGCCTGCCCCTGAAAAACACGATGCTGAGTTTCAAAGGGCAATCAGTTTACAGTATCTCCTCCTTCAAAACACAGCCACATGTCTGGCTGGAGATTTATGACGTCTCAGGCACAGCGCAGCCTGTTTTGCACATGGGTTGCCTGTTCCAGGGCATCATCACGAGAATTCGGGCCATGCCGCAGGCACCGGTGACCCCGGCAAAGATCATCCCCCCTGCCATGAAGATGTTAAGTGCATAGAAAAATGGCGATACCAGGAACCCCAGGATCGTAAACAGCAGCATCATGCTGCCTGCACCGACAAGAACCTGACGTTCCAGAGGAATAGCCCTGCTGCCGGTATCAGTT